>NZ_JBEXQA010000018.1:0-141656 GCF_040612395.1 Streptomyces sp. NPDC006430 | reverse complement strand
TGTTCTCACGCGCGCCGTGCACGCGGATCAGATCGTGGCTATCGGCAGCGTGCAGCGCAGGCGACTGCGCATCCGTCCTCGCGGCCATGCTCATCGTGTCTCCATCAATAGGGCGGGGACCGCCCTCGCGGTCCCCGTCGGCGTCGCCTGGCTCGATCCGAGCAGCTTCGAACAGCTACGTGTGGTTCTACTTCGTCCGGCGCGACCGCAGCAATGGTCCGCTGGCCACCGGATCCGCGGTGTGGGTCGGTTTGGCGCGGCGCTCGGCCGGCGCCGGCTGTCCCGGCCGCCCGGCGGGGGTACGCCTGGGTACGCCCCCAGCGACGGCCACTTACTGCGGGCGGTCCTTACTGCTTGCGGGGCTGGTTGAAGCGGAGCATGTTGCCGGCCGGGTCGCGGAAGGCGCAGTCGCGCACGCCGTACGGCTGGTCGATCGGCTCCTGCAAGACCTCCCCGCCGGCGGCCCGGATGCGTTCGAAGGCGGCGTCGCAGTCGTCGGTGGAGAAGATCACGCCGCGCAGCATGCCCTTGGCCAGTAGTTCCGCCATCGCTTGCTTGTCGGCCGGCGAGGCGTTGGGGTTGGCGAGCGGCGGTTCGAGGACGATCTCCACGTCGGGCTGGGCGGGCGATCCGACGGTCACCCAGCGCATCCCCTCGAACGCGACGTCGTTGCGTACTTCCAGGCCGAGGGTGTCGCGGTAGAAGGCGAGCGCCTTGTCGTGGTCGTCGACTGCGATGAAGCACTGTGAGAGCTTGATGTTCATGCCTCCGACGCTACGAGGCAGCCGCGGATTCCGCTTCTTCGATCCTGACCGGTCGTGTGAGGATCTTGGCGACGCACGCAGGGATCGGGGCGCCGGCCTCGTGGCAGCGGGCCCGGTAGGCGCTCGGGCTCTCTCCGACCAGTTCGGTGAAGCGCGAGCTGAACGAGCCCAGCGAGGTGCATCCGACCGCGAAGCAGACTTCTGTCACGCTCATGTCGCCCCGTCGGAGCAGCGCCTTCGCCCGCTCGATGCGGCGGGTCATCAGGTAGCTGTAGGGCGTCTCGCCGAAGGCGGCGCGGAAGCTGCGGGAGAAGTGCCCGGCCGACATGAGGGCGACGTTCGCCAGCGCCGGAACGTTCAACGGCTGCGCGTAGTCGCGGTCCATCACATCCCGGGCGCGACGCAGGCGTACCAGGTCCTCCAGGGTCATACCCACCAGCATGGCACGGAGGCCGTGGCCGCCTCCGTGCCGGGCGCTGCGGGGCCGCCGGGCGCTCCGTGCCGTGCTCGATCGCGGTGCGCCAGAGCTATCCGCGAAGGTTTAACCGTTCAATGAGTTGTGACAGGTTAGATCGATCGTGACTCTTCGCTGTCGGCGTGGGCGGTGCTGCCGAGGTCGACTCGTTACGGAGTGTGGAGGGGGCGGAGGTTGTAGAGCTGGTGGCGCAGCCGTATGAGGAGGGGGAGGTCGGCGATGTCTTTGAACCGGTTCAGGAGGTGGTGGAGGCGGGGGTCGTCGCCCTCTCGGACGGCGGTGGTGATGGCGTCGATCAGCTGCTCGGGGTCCTCGGGCATGGGGGAAGTCTGGACCGTTAGAGTCCGCTTCATGCATGCGAGTTGAGGTGCGGCCCGTCGGAGCGCACGGCGCGTGCCGTCGGCGGTTGGTGGTGTGGTGCGGTGCGGCGGTGGCGCCTGGACCAGGAGCGGGTCGGTTCGTGGGCGGGTGCGGGTGCGGGTGCGGGTGCGGGTGCGGGCGCGGGCGCGGCGTGCCGCCGGCAGGGTTTGCCGTGGCACGCCGATCCCGTCGTGGGGGTGTGGCTGCCTGTTCGGGTCAGCGGCCGTTGCGGTGTCCGCGGCCCCAGGTTTCGCTGTCGATGACGTTGCCGCGGTTGTCGCGGAGGGTGGCGGTGTCGCGCTCGTCCCAGATCTGGTGGTGGCGGTCCTGGTAGACGTCCGTGCGGGTGTCGTGGCCCTGGCCGGTGTGGACCTTCACGCTGGAACGGCCGTCGAGGCGGAAGCCGTGGAAGCGGTAGCGGTTGCCCTGCCGGTCGGTGAGGGTGAAGCCGTTCAGGTCAACGCTGCGGCGGCCGGTGTTCTTGATCTCGACCCATTCCCTGTTCAGGGCGCGGCCGGAGCGGTCGTTGCGGCCGGAGCTGCCCTGCTGGACGTCGCCGATGGCGATCGAGGGGTTGGAGCCCCGGTGGTCGCGCCGGTGGTCGCGCCGGTGGTCGTCGGCTGCGGCGGGCAGGGCTGCGGCGCCGATGAGGGCGCCGGCGGCCAGGAGTGTGGCGATGGCGCGGCGGGGGGTGAGGGGAGTAGGCATGTGGGGGGACCTTTCCAGCGTCAGCCCGGCAGGCCTCGTTCCAGGCGGGCCGGGCTCCGGACGTTCCCGGCGTCCTGCCGGGGAAGCACACTCTGGCCCACAACTCCCGCCAACTACAACAAAATCGCCTCGTGTTGCTCAATGCGGACATATCCGTAACTCTCCCTTGTAGGGGGCAATCGTCAAAGTCGCGTTGACGCCACTCGAAGGGGAACTCGTGGGAAGCGTTGCGGGGTCCGCACATGAAGGCCTTCCGTTCGGACCCTCGTCCTGCGTGTCGCGCTTTCGGACTGCGCCGAACGGGTTCAAGTCCGGTAACAACCGTTCTGCTGTTTCTTCGTACGTGCTTGCGTGGACGGTTCCGGAGTGCGGTGGCGAGCGCCCGGGGCATGTCGATGGGGTGATGTCGGTGAACCCGGTCCAGCGATGAACCGGGCCTGACCGCAGGCACGTCGGGCCGGAACCATGAGTCGGCGGGCCGGCGCGTCGGCGACCGCGGCGCCGTTCGCCAAGGCGGCCGGCGGGTCCGCCCCGACGTCGCCGCAGACCGGGACGACGACGGCGCCCGCGCACGCGAGGGCGTCGACCCGTCAGGACCTCGCCCCGCAGTCAGCGGCCCAGCCGGGCACCTGCGGCCCGCAGACGGCGCCCGTCGTCGTGGAGCGGCCACGCAGATCACCGACGGCCGGGTCGGCGAGGTGGGCGTAGTCGCCGCAGGAGAACCCCTCGACGCCGCGGACTTCATGCGCGCGCTTGAACTCACCCCTACTGACGCTGCGTACGGGGTGGACCTCGGCCGCGACTCCGGCCGCCTCGGGCGGCGCGCCCTCGCCCGGCCCGGCCACTCAAGGACCCCGTGTGGTCGCGCCGCTCGGCGTGTCCCGCCCGGTCCGACACGGCAGGGCGGTGACACTCCGTTGACAGCCCGCCGGTCACGTGCGAAAAAGACTGTAGGCCGTGTTCGGCCACGTGTCCTCTCATCGACGCGACGTTCACCCTCAGGACCGGCCCGCTCACACGCGCCGGTGCCAGACCGGGGCCGCGTGAAACTCACTGTCGCCACCGCCGGACCGTCGAATAGTGGGCACACCACCGTATACGTGAACGGACGGCTCTCCTTTGACCATGATTCCCGGATCCCGTGTCCCGGGACGGACCTGGACGGTCCGCCTCACCGGCCACGGCGATCACACCGTCTCCGTCACCTGCAGCACCGAGGCGTGCCGGATGCCGCCCCGGTCCAAAGACACCGCGGCCATGCGGCGGTTCGCCGCAGAGCACGCCCGCGCCCACGCCCGGCTCGCCACCGTCCGCCCCGACGCCGCGTGTGCCTGCCGGGCCGCCGAATGCGGGTTCCACGAGGACACCCGGACCTCCTGCACCGGCGCTCCGCTGCTCGTCCTCATCCACAATCCGGCCGTCGGCCAGGTCTGGACCCTTGCGGAGATCTGCCAGGCCTGCGCGCCCCTGATCTCCCACACCGCCGTCCTCGGCCGCGCCGAGCGACCGGCGGGTCCCCGTAACTCCGGATCGTCGGGCGCGGCTCCGTCCGTCCCCGCCCCGGCGCGCGTGGCCGTACCCGGCGGTTTCTCGAACCCCGAGGCCGCTCCCGAAGCCGTCTCCCGTCGCCGCCCGTATCGCGGTGGCCCCCGGCGCGCCCGTTAGGGCCCCCGTACGACTCCGGGTCCCCAAGCCGGTGCACGAACGCGCGACGGCGGCGGCCGGGGTGGCTCTCAGAGGCGGGCGCTGAGCCGCGCCTTCGCCTCTGGCCACTCCTGGGCGAGGAGGGAGAAGTACACGGTGTCCCGCCACGAGCCGTCCGGGCGCTGACGGTGGCGGCGCAGTACACCTTCGCGGCGCGCGCCGAGGCGGGCGATGGCCGCCTGGGAACGGTGGTTCATGTGGTCCGTCTTCAATTGCACGCGCCCCATGCCCAGGTCTTCGAAGGCGTGACAGAGGAGGAGCCGCTTCGATTCCGTGTTGACCGCGGTGCGCCAGTGTGCCCGCCCGTACCACGTCCAGCCTATTTCGAGCTGCTCGTTCGCCACGTCGATGTCCATGAACGTGGTCCAGCCGACGGCCCGGCCGCTCGGGCGGTGGATGACTGCGAACGGAACGCTCTCCCCGCGTTCGGCGTCTTCCAGTACGGACCTGAGCTTGAGTTCCAGTTCGTCCTGCGTCTGTGGGGCCGGCCCGCCCTGCCACCGCCAGACCTCCTCGTCCCGCCCCCCGGCCGCGAAGAGATCGCCCAGGTGCTCCATCGCCAACGGATCGAGGCGCACGTGGCGGTCGGTGAGCGTGCGGGGCAGAGGTCTCGTGGCAGGCATGATCCGTAACGTAGCCAAGGTTTGACCTAGTTGCAATCCTGGATTGAACTAGTGCAAACGGTCCGACCTGTGGCGCCCTACGAGCGCGGCCCGGTCGCCCGAACGGCAACGTGAATTCATAATGGGTTATATGGCACAAAAAGCCTCAATGCGGCACCAGCCTTCGACGCTGACCGTCAAGGGCCGCGACATGCGCTTGCGCACCATCGGCTTCCTCGCCCTCGTCGGCCTCGCGATCTGGTTCATCGCCGTCAACACCGCGTCCGTCACCGTCAGATTGTGGATCCCCACCGTCACGATTCCCCTGTGGGTGATCCTCACCGTGACCCTCATCGTGGGCATGATCCTCGGTATGTTCATCGCCCGCCGCCGGGCCAGGCGGGACTGACCCCTTCAGCCCGGGGCGAGCGACCCCCGTCCGCGGCCTACGGTCGGCTGGCGGTGACCACGTAGTAGTCGAGGATCTGTTGTTCCCACGCCGCCAGGAAGTTCCGCGGCCAGGTGCCCGGCTTCCAGAGACGGGAGAGCCAGCGGTCCCAACCGGGCCAAACCTGCGAGCCGATCGAGCGGGTCCGGACGTCTACCAGGCCGGCGTCGGCGAGGGCGTCGGCGAGCCGGGAGACGGGCCGGGCGATGTCCAGGCCGTTGGCGAACGAGTCGAGCATTCCGGCGAGCCGGTCGGCGTGCGCGGGAACGTCGTCGACGGTGAAGAAGCTGGCGACCGCGACCCGCCCCCCGGGCCGCAGGACCCGCGCCGTCTCGCCGGCGAACGCGGACAGGTCCGGGAAGTGCTGGGCCGCCTCGACGCTATAGAGGAAGTCGAACTCCCCGTCGCCCAGAGGCAGGCTCTCGGCGGCTCCCTGGACGAAGTGAATCCGCTGCGGTTCCGTTTCCAGCAGCGGGGCGTTCGCGGCCCGTGCCCGCTGGAGCTGCTGGGGATGGATGTCCACACCGGTGATCCCTGAGAGCCGGTACTCCTCGAGGGCGAGCGCGCACCCGAGGCCGAGACCACAGCCGATCTCCACGGCCCGGCCGCCCTCGGGCACGGCGGCGTCGAGGACGTGCCGGTACAGGTCCTGCTCGCTGCGGACCCGGTCGCCCTCCGACAGCGGGCGTTCGAGGTCGATGGACTGCCAGTAGCCGAAGTTGATGAACCCTCCGGCGAACACCGGAACGGCACTGAGATCGGCCGGCCCGTACGTCTCCCACACCGCAGACCGGACGACCGGAGCGGACTGCTCCCGTGGCTCACCTGCCAACGCCCCACCACCTTCGACGACACCGGGAACGCCCTGTCCCCGATCTCATCAGTGTGGCCCGCGAAACCCCGTCACGACAGACCGCCCGGCCGGTGGCCGACGACGGGCACCGCACGGGCGGCCCGCGCCGCCGTTCACGGTGCTGGCCACGGCCCACCCGATGGCCGCCGGCCCCACAGGTCACGCCGGAGCAGGAGCCGGACCCCAAGGCCGGGCACGAGGCCGTCGTACGCGCCGGGTCTCTGGGCAACCATGCGCAGACCGTACGCGCAACCAGTGACAGTGGAGGCGCCGGGCCGCCGCTCACCACACGCGGCGGCCGGCCCTGCCGTCGAGGCCGCCGGGGACGCCTACGGCCTACTGACCTGCATGCACCCCGAGGCGGAGCCGGGCGGCTGCCACGCCTTGGCGGACCACAACGGTCTCTCGGCCCGATGCCGACGCCAACATCTCGTCAACGCGCAAGCGCGGCAGCACGCGCGGTCGTTGGCGTCAGCCGACGAGCCGTTCCACGACCCAGTCGGCCAGCGTTTCGGTGACCTGACTGTGCTCGGTGTTCTTGGTGTCGCACTTGAACTCGTCGAGCATGCTCTTCTCGACGGGCAGCGATTCGATGTCCTCGTAAGGGCTCACGTTCCATGCGACCGGGTCGAAGTCGAGCGCTACCGCGCTCACCGCCGGAACGAAGCAGCTGTTGCGGTACTCCTGCGGGATCTCGGCGTTGAGTGCGTCGGCGACCATGCCGAAGGAGGCGAGGCTGCCGCCGGGCGCGCCGTCGAGGGCCGGCACGTACGAGGTGTTCCCGCGGCGCACCTGCCCCAATGCCTTCATCTCGCCGATCGGCTGGTGCTCGCCGGCGTCGGGCTGGAAGCGGGCGGTCGCGGCTGCGATCAGCGGCAGCTTCCAGTCGAACACCGTCCGGCCGGGCGGCAGGTCGCGGCCGATGCCGTCTCCGGTGCCGTTGGCCACGCCCAGCTTGCGGGGACGCATCGGGAACTGACCGTACTCCTCCAGTTCGGCCAGCAGCTGCTGGCGCATCTCGCTGGTGGTGGCAACCGGGCCGGAGTACTTGGCGTTCTCGACCCAGGCCCACAGCAGCTGCTGGGCTGCGGGGCTCCTGATCAGGTCGGCCTGCTTGGGGGCGTCGGGGTTGCCGGTGGGGAAGGACTCGAAGAAGTAGGCCATCTGCTGCAGCACCAGCGGGATCCACGCTCCGTTGTGGGGGGTGTCCCAGGAGAGGTAGGTCTCCGTCTGGTGGTCCATGCGGTAGTGCTCCATCTCGGCGAGCGCGTAGCGGGTGATCATGCCGCCCATGCTCACTCCGCCCACGATCAGTGGGGCATCGCCCTGCCGCTCGCTGATCGTCTGCTGGATGGCGTTGATCACCACACCGGCGTTCGCCTGGATGTAGGTGTGACGCTCCTCGAAGCCGACCAGGACGACGTCGATGCCCGCGGCGAGCAGCTGGTCGAACAGCCCGGGCTTGCCCTTCTTGTAGGGCGTGTTGAAGTGCTCCCACAAGCCCGGCAGATCACTGGGACCGTAGTTGAAGCCGTCCGCGAAGATGAAGGGGCGCTCCAGGCTCTTGTGCCCGTCGGCCAAGTAGACCGCCGCCGTTCCGGTGGCCACCTCGCGCCGGTAGGGTCGGGCGGACCGCAGCTCCCAGATCCTCGGCTTCCGATCCTGGGTGCGGGACGCACGCGACGGGCTCGCGAACCAGATGCCCGGCTCCAGCGCCCCGGCGAGCGTCGCCGATGCTTCGGCCGCGGGCTTTCCCTCATCCTGCTGCGCCGTCAATTCGACGTCGATCCTGGCTTCCTGCGCCATGACTACCGCCTCTGCTTGGGTGCTTCTCAAGGACGTGTCGCTGGTCGGGCACAGTGGTGTGCACCGCGACCACCTGCGCTCGGGTACGGCGGTGCCATGGTGTTGCCGCCAGCCCCGGTACGCGATGCAGGGCGCCAGCCCCGCCTGGTGACTCACCGTAACAAAGAAGTGACGCAAAGCCGCGGAGTGACGCTGCCTCCGTTCCGGAGCTGGCGAGGAAGCGGGCGATGCTCGGGACTCCTTGGGCGTCACGGGCGAAGAGCATGTAGTTGCCCGGCAGGTCCCCCGGTGTCGGCGGGTAGGGACACCGTGCCCTGGAGGGCGCGCCTCCGGTGATGACGGGACGCGACTTCGGCGATCCGTCCGTGTTGAGCAGGTACGGCGGTTCGCTCTGCCGGGGCCTGTTGCCGTCCTCGGGTCGGAGACCCGATCATCCCCCAGTCGTACGGGAGTTCGCATTTCAGTCCCTACGGTGGTCCTTATGAATGACACGACGGGGAATGACTCCGATGACGTTACGGTGACGAAGACGCACACGGTGATAGGGGTACTGGCGGGGACGGCCAGCGCCCTGGTGATCGTCGGGGTCGCCTGGTGGCAGCACTGGTACAAGTTCTTCATCGGCTGGGCCGCCGTGAAGATCGGGGCCAAGGTTGCCGTGGTCGCCGTCGCCGGGTGCGTCGCGTTCGCTGCACGTCGGAGGAAGCGGCAGCAGCGGCGGGCCGCACAGCAGGAGGGCTCCGCTCCGCTGCCCGAGCAGGATGCCTGATCCCTCGCGCAGGCGATGCCGGTGGGCACACCACGACGGCTGATCCCGGAACGGGCGCCCATCGGTCCGCCCCGTGGCCCGGTGGCCCCATGGCCCGGCGACTCGTCAGTTCGTCAGCTCAAGCACCGAGGAACGGGGCGAGCGCCCCGGCCTCTGCGGCCAAACCCTCCCACGTCCCCTGGAAGGGGATGGAAGGCGGTGGCCTCGATTCCACCCTCGACGGCACGCCACACGCGGCGACGTAACCGTCGACCAGCAGTGTGGGCAGCACGTCGCCGTTCACACGCGTCACGTGCTTGCGGTAAGCGGGTGGGATGACGCGGCTACGGTCGGCGGAGTCCAGCAGGATGCTGTCCCACATGGCCATCAGTCGGGGCGGAGCGGGAGTTGTCCTCGGGCGGGCGTGGCGCGCCGGGAAGGTCGTACATCACCGTGCCGCCCGATCCATCCAGTCGGCGTACTCCATGCGGCGAACGCGCGGTGGACGAGGACGAGGGGAAGCCCGTCCACCGCGAGCAGGCGGTACCACCGACGAGGAGCACAGCAGTGCAGTGCGCTCCACTGCGCTGCGGTGCGGCTGGGGGTAGGTGGCATCGGATGGCGCGCACGGGAGCGAGCTGTTTGTCTGGAAGGAGGCACTCCGTCCGGCAGGGGCGTCCGACCGAGACATGACGGCCCGGACCGGTGAGCGGTTCTGCTGCCCGCGCCGAACGGGAAGGGACCTCCCATGAAGACCGTCATCGTCGGGGGTGTCGCAGCCGGTGCCTCGACCGGCGCGCGCCTGAGGCGACTGGACGAGGCGGCCGAGGTCGTCGTGCTCGAACGCGGCCGTTTCGTGTCCTTCGCCAACTGTGGTCTGCCGTACCACGTCGGCGGAGCCATCCCCGATCGCGACAGCCTCCTGCTGCAGACCCCCGAGAGCCTCGCCCGCAGCCTCGCGCTGGACGTACGCACCGGCCACGAGGTGCTGCGCATCGACCGGGAGGCCAAGGAGGTCGAGGTCCGCGACATCGACGCCGAGCGCACCTACCGGGAGTCGTACGACACGCTCGTACTGTGCCCGGGCGCCACTCCGATCCGCCCGCCGATTCCCGGAGCGGACGATCCACGCGTGGACGTCCTGCGCGACGTGGCGGACATGGACCGGATCATGACCCACATCGACGGGGGCGCCTCGCGCGCCACCGTCGTCGGCGGCAGCTACATCGGCCTGGAGCTCGCCGAGGCGCTCCGGTCCCGCGGTCTGGAGACGACCGTCGTCGAGCGCACCGACCGGCTCATGCCGTGGCTCGACCACGAGATGACCCGGATCCTGCACTTCCACGTCCGCAGCCACAACGTGGACGTTCGCCTCTCCACCTCAGCCGATGCGATCCGCAGGGGCGAGAAGAGCACGTTCGCCCTCGATCTGTCCGACGGCACGACACTGGAGCCCGACGTCCTCGTACTGGCCGTGGGCGCCCGGCCCAACGCGGAGCTGGCCCGCGAGGCAGGCCTCGACATCGGTCCGCGCGGCGGCATCGTGGTCGACGCGCACATGCGCACGTCGGCGCCCGACATACTCGCTGCCGGCGACGCCGTGGAGACCCCCCAGTTCGTGACCGGAGAGCCCGTGCTGTCAATGCTGGCCGGGCCCGCCAACCGGCAGGGCCGGATCGCCGCCGACACCATCGCAGGCCGCGACAGTGCCTACCGGGGAACCCAGGGAACGGCCGTGGTCAAGGTGTTCGACATGGCCGCCGGTGGTACGGGCCTGACCGAAGCCCAGTTGCGCGCCGAGGGCATCGGATACCGCAAGGTGTACGCCCACCCGAGCGGCCACGCCGCCTACTACCCCGGCACCGCGCCGCTGTTCATGAAGGTGTTGTTCGACCCCGCCGAAGGCAAGCTGCTCGGCGCGCAGGTGCTGGGCTGGGACGGGGTGGACAAGCGCATCGACGTCCTCGCGGTCGCCCAGCGCGCCGGGATGACCGTCTACGACCTCGAACACCTGGAACTCGCCTATGCCCCGCCCTACGGGTCGGCGAAGGACCCCGTCAACATGGCCGGCTTCCTCGCCTCGAACCTGCTGCGCGGCGACATCCACCTGTGGTATCCGGAGGAGTTCCCGGAGTGCGCCGAGCGGGCGCTGATCCTCGATGTCCGCACCCCCGCCGAGTACGAGGCCTGGCACATCCCCGGGGCCGTCCTCATCCCGCACACCGAACTGCGCGGACGGCTCTCCGAGGTCCCTCGCGACCGACCCGTGTACACGTACTGCCGGTCCGGCTTCCGCAGCTACATCGCGTACCGCGTGCTGTGCCAGGCCGGCCGGGAGGCAGCATTCCTGTCCGGCGGGACGATGACCTACCACGGCTTCCACAAGACACCGTTGGCGACCGGCGCGGCCGGCATGCCGGTCGTGGCCCACGCCGAGGACGTACTGGCCCAGCTCCCCGGCGCCCAGACAGCCGCCTGACCGGTGCTGTCTGGCCCATCCGTCCGAGGAACGGCCCCCGGCGCATCTGCGCGGCGCCCCTCGCTGCTCGGCGCGGAGTGGCGGTCGCCCGCCGGTACGGACGACCCGCACTGCCAGGACCTGGTGCATCTCACCGACTGGTGACCGCGACCCTCCTGGCCGGGGATCAGAGAATCGGAGGGCGGCCCAGACGGGTCATCCGCCACACCGTGCGCCACTTCATCGCCTTGCGCGGACCGCACGGCGTCCGTACTCCTTCGACGAAACCGCCCCACCACGCCTTCAAGCCCGCCAGGGACCGCGCCCGCGCTGTGGTGAGGACGATCCACGCACCGAGATAGACCGGAACCAGAGGAATCGGCAGTCTCCGGCGGGCCAGCCAGACCCGGTTCCGGGCGGTGAACCGGTAATGGGCGGGGTGTCGGGCCGGGGACGTCCGCGGGTGCTGGAGGACCAGCTCGGGTTCGTAGAGGATCTTCCACCCCGCATCGAGCGCGCGCCACGCCAGATCGGACTCCTCGTGCCCGAAGAAGAACTCCGCCGGCCACAGGCCGGTCTGGTGGAGCATGGGTACCGAGAAGGCGTGGCCCCCTCCGAGGAAGGCGGTCACCAGACCCCGGCGCATCGGATCGTCGACACGCAACCGGGGCACCCAGCGTCGCTCCGTACGCCCTTGCTCGTCAGCGACTCTGAAACCGATGATCCCCAGCTTCGGGTCCTGCGCGAACAGTTGCCGGACCGTGCGGAACACGTCGTCGGCGATAAGCAGGCCGTCGTCGTCCAACTCGATGACGACGTCGATCTCACCCGAGTCGCGCAGCACCGTCAGGCCGACGTTACGGCCGCCAGGACAGCCGAGGTTCTGTTCGAGCGGAATCTTGGTGACGTCCGTTGTGATCTCGGTGAGCGGCGTCGCGTTGCCCACCAGCACCACCCGCGCCGCAGGTACGTCCTGTTTCTCCACCGAATCGAGCAGAGCCGCCAGCTCCCGCGGACGAGTGCCCATGGTCACGATGACGACTCCGATACGCGGCAATGACATGGCGGCAAGCTCCAGCGGTCGGCAGGGTGCCGATGCTAATGCCGCGCGCCGTGGCCGAGTGACGCCCCCCCCGCGGGCAGCGGTCTGGTGTTGAACGTCACCACCCCTGTGGACGTCCACCCCGGCGAACGACGGCCTGTCCTGGTCTGGATCCCCTCTCCCGCGCTTGCCTGGGCGACCGTGATGACGGACCGCATATGGGCGCGCGGCACGTACGCGCAGCACACCGTGCTCGGCCGGTACGCCCCCACCTACGCGTACGAGTTCGCCGACCGGCGCGCCCCGATGTACCTGCCCTCGTCCGCGCCCTTCGACTTCAGCGCGTACCACGCGAGCGACACTGCCTACGTCTTCGAGGACGAGACCGCCCGATCCCGGTTCACCGCGGCTCAGGTGGTTCTCGGAAACCGTCGCCGACTACTGGGCGAGCTTCGCCGCGAGTGGCGCACCGACAGCGCCCGGCCGGCCGCGGTGGCCGACGTTCGTGCCGGGCGCGGCCGTGCCGTACACGCAGTCCCTTGCGCCCGAGCGGGCAGCCAACCCCGTGCACGGTGGACGGCCGCAACCACCCAGCGGGCGCGTCAGCGGGTCGCGGGCGTACGACGACGTTTCCTGTTCCGACTCTGCGGGCTTCCTTAAGGGAAGGTGAAGAACGCCTCCAGGCGGCTCTTTTGGCTGGTCAGCGACCTAGGCTCGGTCAGACCCTCCTCCCCTTCTCTCTGTGAGGTGCTACAGGCATGAGCCGCAGCCGAACTCCCGGAACACTGTCCCGCGTCGAGGTGCGACGGAAGAAGGCGGTGCGCACGCGCATCGTGCTGTCCCTCACCGCTGCGGCTGCGGCCGTGGCGGTCGGGGTGGCGGTGGCCGACTCCGACGGCGGTGAGCGCGTGGACCAGCGGGCCGATGGTGCCACCGGTTCGAAGTCCGGGACGGCGGGCTCCGATGCCGGGGCAGGAACGGCAACCCCCACTCCTCCCCTCCCCACGCTCGCCGCCGATGCTGCGGCCGCGGCAGCTGCGGGCTCGATGTCGTCCGCAACGCCCGGCGCCAGCGCTTCGGAATCCGCCGCGCCCGCGAAATCCGCGGCAGAGGAGAACAGTCCGAGCGCGTCGGCGTCGACCCGGGCCGGAAAGCCCACGCGTGCGCCCGCCCCGACCTCCGGCGGCGGTTCCGGGGGTTCCGGGGGGTCGGGCGGATCGTCCGGCGGCTCCTCGGGCGACTCCGAGTCCGCGGTGCTCGCCCTGGTCAACAAGGAGCGGGCCGCTGCCGGGTGCGGCCCCTTGACCGTGAACGCCAAGCTGGGCGCCGCGGCACGTGCGTACAGCGACACCATGGCCCGCAGCGGCGTCATGTCCCACACCGGACCCGACGGGTCCACCATGACCACTCGGGTGGAAGGCGCCGGATACGCGTGGTCCCGCCTGGGCGAGAACATAGCCCGGGGACAGGCCGACGCCGGCGCGGTCATGAACGCGTGGATGAACAGCCCCGGCCACAAGGCCAACATCCTCAACTGCGCCTTCCGGGAGATCGGCATAGGCGTCCACAAGGGCGACGGCGGCCCCTGGTGGACGCAGGACTTCGGAACGTCGAAGTAGGCACACCCTCCCACCGGCTGGCACACGGGCCCGGGGCGAGCGCTTCCGCTCCACCGTGACCGGCCGCCGCGCGGCGCACGTCCTCCGACCCGTCAGCGGGTCAGGAGGACGTCGGCGTTCGAGGCCCGTCCCGGACCCGGGCTGCCCGTCTTCGAGTCGCTCTCCGTCGCCACCTCGGCCCACAGGCTCGGTCCACGGACTCGGTCCACAGGCCGGGTTGGCCAGGCCCTGGGAGTGTGGTGGTCGCGTACGGGACACGTGGTGGCTGCCGGTCCGTTTCGGGGGAGGCGGTGACGGGCGACCCGGCCCGTCGGTCACTATGGGGCCGTGCCTCGAATTCCGCGCTACCTGCTCATATGGCTGTCGTGCACGGCCACCAGCGTGACTGCCGTGCTCGCCACGGTCCAATTCGTGGTCGGCTCGACCAGGCATACGCCTCCGGTGGCGCGGTCCGCCCCGATGGACTTCGAGACGCCCCCCGCCTGGCAGGCGACACAGCGGCAGTCGACGAGCCCGCCGTCCCCGAGCGCGTCCGCGAGCGGCTCGCCCAGCGTGACGGAGCCACCCTCGCCCTCGGCTTCCGTCTCCGCACCCGCCAAGGCCTCGTCGGGAGCCACCGGGACCAGCACGCCGAAATCCGCAGTCGACTGCGAGGACGGCGGACCGGGCCTGCACACCATTTCCTCGCAGGGCGGCAAGGCCACGGTGCGGTACGGGAGCGCCGGCGTGTGTCTGATCTCCGCGGTGCCCAGTCGCGGATTCAAGACCACCATGTCGCAGGCCGCGGACGACACCCTGACGGTCACGTTCACCAGCGAGGACCACCGCTCGGTCATCACGGCGACGATCGACCCGGTGGCGAAGGCCAGCATCCGCGAGACGTCGTTCTGAAGGTCGGGGACGTTTCGACCGATCCGCACCACGCAGCCCTCCGAGTCCCTTTCGTGCTCGCGTCAGCCGAGCGGCCTTCGGTGCCCGGGCGTGACGCTCGGGTGAACCGTCAGGCCGCCGGCTTCACCGAACCGGGAGGCGTTTCGTCCTTCCCGGAGTCCTCACCGTGCTTTGGGGTGCCTTCGCCAGGTCGGCACTCCCCGTACGCCGCGCACGTCCGCCGCGGCCGTGCCGGCACGGCCGCGGCCCCGGCTACGACAGTTCGGCCGATGCGCAGAAGCAGATCGACGCGGCCCTGCGCGCGGCCAAGGCCGACGGGAGGATGGTGCTGCTCGACTTCGGCGCCAACTGGTGCGGCAACTGCAAGGCGGCCGACCAGGTGTTCACCCAATCGCAGACTGCGGGGATCTCGGTGCCTCGTACCACCTGGTCAAGGTGGACATCGGCGGGAACAGCCGTCGGCCGGGCCATCAGGCGGGTCGTCGGGCGGGCCATCAGGCGGGACGTTCCGGGACTGCGCAGGGCCCCACCGAGCGTCGGGCCGCAGGCCGGTCCCCCGTCACCTGTCCACGGCCTCCCCGGACCGAGCGCCTAAGGTGTCCCCATGCCCAGCGTCCTCGTCGTGGAAGACGACCCCAGCATCCGCCAGTCACTGATCGAGGTCCTGGCGGAGCACGGGTACGCCGTGCGCAGCGTGGGCGACGGCTTCGGCGCCCTGCGCGAGGTCACCCAGATGCCCGTCGACGCGGTGGTTCTCGACCTGGGGCTGCCCGACCTGGACGGAGGGGACGCCCTGCGCATGATCCGCGGCATTTCCTCCGTTCCCGTACTGGTGGCCACCGCCCGCGACGACGAGACGGAGATCATCAAGCTCCTCAACGCGGGCGCCGACGACTACTTGGTCAAACCCTTCTCCGGGGGACAGCTCATCGCACGTCTCTCCGCAGTCCTGCGGCGCACCAGCCACGCTTCCCCGGCCCATGCCGCCCGTGCCGGGCAGGGCCCGCGACCGGCACCCGCGGTCGAAGCGCTGGGTCCCACCACCGTGGGCGAACTGACGGTGCACCCCGGCGCGCGCACCGCACACCTGGCCGGCCAGGAACTCCGTCTCACCCGCCGCGAGTTCGACCTCCTGGCCTTCCTCGCCCATCACGCCGGTCAGGTCGTCTCCAAACGGCGGCTGCTGACCGAGGTCTGGCGCGAGCCGTACGTGGACGACCAGACCGTCGACGTGCACCTGTCGTCCCTGCGCCGCAAACTCGGCGAGCGCGCGGCGGCCCCGCGCTACCTGCTGACCGTCCGCGGGGTCGGCATCAAACTGGTGGCGCCGCGTTGAGACGCTCACTGGCCGGAGTGGCACTCGCGGTGACGTCGATGGTGGCCCTCTCCTTCCTCATACCGCTGGCCGCGCTGGTCATGTCGCTGGTCAAGGCGCAGAGCGTCACCGCGGCCGAGCAGCGCGCCGCCGCCCTGGCACCCGTCCTCACGCTGACCACGGATCCGTCCGCCCTGCGGGAATCCACCGCCAGCCTGGACGCCACCGAGCACCTGGTCGTCCACCTGCCCGACGACCGGGTCCTCGGCAGCTCCCACGCCCCTGCGGAACTCCTCCAACGGGCGCAGCAGGGACGGGAGTCCATCTCCCAGCAGATCCCGAGCGGCTGGATATGCCTGCAGCCGGTCGTGCTCCCCGGCGATCAGGTCGCAGTCATCGAGAACTTCGTCCCCGAGAAGGAGCTGACCCGCGGGGTCAAGGCCTCCTGGGCGGTCATGTCCCTCCTCGCCGTGGGCCTGATCGGCGGTTCCGTACTGGTCGCCGACCGCCTCGGGGCCAAGGTCGTCAGGTCCTCGAAGAGACTCGCGCAAGCGTCGCGCGCGCTGGGGCAGGGCAACCTGGACACCCGCGTGGACCCCATGGGGCCCAAGGAACTGCGCGACGCAGGCGTCGCCTTCAACGCGATGGCCCACCGGATGACGGAGCTGCTCGCCGTCGAACGCGAGCTCGTCGCAGACCTGTCCCACCGGCTGCGCACCCCACTGACCGCCCTCCAGCTGGCATCGGAGCGCATGGCCGGGTCACCGGAGTCGGCCAGGGTGGAGGCGGCGGTGCGCGAGTTGGAGACGGAACTCCAAGCGATCATCACGGCCGCGCGGACCCCTCTCGCGGTCGGTCCCATGGGCCACGGCATGCGCGGCGACGAAACGAGTACGGCCGACCGGCCGACCGGCGCAGGACCATCCGGACCGCGCTGCGAAGCCGCCGACGTCATCCGGCGCCGTACGGCCTTCTGGTCGGTCCTGGCGGAGCAGCAGAACCGGCCCTGCTCCCTCGAACTCACCGAGGAACCCGCACCCGTCAGCCTCTCCGACGACGACATCGCCGCCGTGGTGGACGCGCTCATCGGCAACGTCTTCCGCCACACCCCGCCGGGCACCCCCTTCGGCGTCCGTGTCCTGCGTAGCGCCCAGGCGGTCGAGCTGGTCGTGGAGGACGCCGGGCCGGGCATTCCGGAACCAGACCGGGCCCTCTCCCGCGGTAGCAGCACCGGCTCCTCGGGGCTCGGTCTCGACATCGCCCGGAGGGCCGCGGCCGTCACCGGCGGTTCGATGGACATCGCACGCGGTCCCAACGGAGGCGCGCACATCACCGTGGTCTTCGCGCTCGCTCCGCCTCTGCTGTCCGAGCGCCGACCGCGCGCCTCCCGACGGCGGACGGGTTGGCTGCACAGACGGTGAACGCCGCGGTCTCCGAAGAGTCCGAGGAGCGACGGAGACGCAGCACGACCCCGGTGCGTTCCGGTGGACACCGAGCCGGCAGCGGTGACCTGGACGAAGGGCCCGTACGTCCTTCCGGAGCGACCGGAGCCCGGACAGCTGCCGTATCAGCCCCGAGATCGACCCCGGCCCGCGCCGTCGAAGTCCCAGGCTTCGATGTCGCGGTAGTGGATCGGTCCCGGGCCGCGGCCTATGTTGCTCCCGACCAGGTGCAGGCGCTCGGCCTGCCAGTGGCGACCGCGGAACGCGGCGAGTCCGGCCGCGGCTTCCACCGTGCAGGACGTATCGCCCCGGCGGGATCGGGCCAACGTCAGATGGGGGCGCAGCGGCCGGTCCTCCAAGGCGATGCCGCACTCCTTGACCACGGTGCGCACGTCGGTGGCGAGCAGGTGCAGCCCTTCGAGGTCACCGCCGATCCCGCTCCACAGCACCCGCTCGTCGAAGTGTCCGCCGCCGCGCAATGCCAGCGTGAGGGGACGACGCGTCGCCGCCAGGTCCGCGAGCGGCGGGCGCAGGAGCGGAACGGTCGCAGCCGGGAGCTCTCCGAGGAACGCCAGGGTGATGTGCCAGTCCTCGATGCGGTTCCAGCGCATGTGCGGGTACGCGGCATAGGCGGGGCGCAGTGCCCGAGCCAGTTCTTCCTTCGCGTCGTCGGGCGGGGCGAGGGCGATGAACACGCGAACGGTCGTGGCCTGGATCGGTTCGTTCACGAGGGCCTTCGTACCGTGCCAGGGTGGATCAGTCATCTCAATCTCATAGTCCTTACGTGCGGTGCAGTCGGCACCACGCGTCCCGGTTCGAGCAGGAGGTGGTCCCGCGCCTACGGCCGGCTTCCGACGGGCCCCGGGGGCTCCTGGAAGGAGCTTAACCGCCGGCTGGTCCGGCTCCGATCCCGCGCGGCGGCCCGCTGCACCGGTCCGGCGGCGGGCGTACGGCCCCTCCGGCGCAACTCGTCAGGACGTACCGGCACCAGGCGCACGGGCTCGTCCTGCAGCACACCCGCCGACTCACCCGCCCCGGATCTGCCGGCTCCGGATCTGCCGGCCCCGTGGCCCGCGCGGGTCCGCTGTACTCGCGGTGTCCGCGGGGCCCGCGCCGCCCGTCCTCATGGGACCGACGGTTGGTCGGTCCCCGGCACGGTGAGGGTCGCGCGGAGCAGACGCAGGAAGGCCTTGGCCGCGGGGCTGGCGGAACTCTCCGTCCGCCAGGCGAGAGCAATGCGGCCGCGCAACCGCGGGTGGGTGATGTGCAGCGTGCGCAACCCGAAGGTCGAGGCCACGTCTGTCTGGAGGGCCGGCACCACTGCCACGCCGAGTCCGCGGGCGGCGAGTTGCGTGAGGAACAGCGGAGCGGCTGCCTCGAAGGCGATGCGGGGCTGGAACCCCGCCCGTGCGCAGGCACGGTCGAGTACCGTGCGCAGTCCCGTGCCACGCGGCAGGCTGATCAGCGGGCGGTCGCGGAGCTCCGCCAACGCAATGGTCGTGCGGCCCGCGGGCGTGAGGGCAGGGTCGTCCGGGGCGACGGCTACGACCAGGGGTTCGTCGATCACTACCTGGAAGGAAATGCCCGGTGGGGGTTCCTCGTGTGCGAGTCCGATCACGGCGATGTCGAGTTCCCCACGCCGCAGTGCGGCGAGCATCCGCTCCGACGTGTCCTCGGTCAGGGTGATCTCGACCTGGGGGTGGTCGTCGTGGAAGTCGGCCAGCACGGAGGCCAGGTCGAATTCGTGGGCGGCGGCGCCCGAGACGAACCCGATCGTGACGTGGCCGCGCAACAGTCCGGTGAACTCGTCCACGGTCTGCCGCACTGCTGCGACGGCGGCGATCGCGGCCCGCGCGTACGGCAGTACGGCCTCGCCCACTTCGGTCAGCGTCACTGATCGGCCGGAGCGGTCCAGCAGCGGGTGCCCGAGCTCCTTTTCGAGTTGCCGGATCTGGGCGCTCAACCCCGGTTGTGCCAGGTGCAGACGGGCGGCGGCACGGGTGAAGTTGGCTTCCTCCGCCACTGTGACGAAGTACCGCAGCTGGCGAATGTCCATGACAGATCATTCTAGTTGCGAGAAATGCTCACTCTTGGGCCCATGGTTGGCGTACCAAGTCCCTTTTGAGGCATCGCGGTTGTGGACCAACGCGTTCCGGTTCATCCGTGCACATGACTAGGATCCTCTGCGGCAGACAGTCCGACCTGAAACAGGGAGAGCCTTGAAACTCAACCGTGTTCTCACCGTGGGTGCGGCCGCCGTCGCGGCGTTCGTACTCTCCACCGGTAGCGCGTTCGCCGGTTCCGTGTACGACAGCACGACCGGATCGGCCGGCTGGGGCGACTTCAGCTACGCGAGCAAGACCAACGCGTACAGCATCCACCTCCGCCTGCGTGACACCGCCGCCGACGGGCACCACGCGCGGATCCGGGTGCAGTCGATGGACCCGGCCCGCAACGTGACCAGCTACGGCTGGCGTTCGGTCACCACCGGCTACAACACCGAGGGCATCTGGAGCACCTCGCTCACCGACTCGCGCGGCATCTGGGCCCTGCGCATCCAGGTCTGCACCTTCGAGGGCGACACGGCGCTCTCTTGCGCCACGTCGAGCTGGGACGGCAACAACTACTACTGATCCGCAAGACGCTGACGGATCGCAGGCCCCGGGGCCTGTACGGGTCCCGGGGACTCGTCGGCGGTCGCGGTTCCGCTCGCCCCGTCGTGCCGCTCACACCGTGGGCGACGAGGCGAACACCAGCTTCTGGGAGCCCTTGCCGTCGTTCTTCCAGTCCAGGTACAGCACGACGCCGGTCGCCGCTCTGCCGGCGCCGTAGTTCACGGTGACGGTCCGGGTCTTGTGCGATCCGTCCCTGGCCCTGTCGAGCGGGGCGTGGAGATCGGTCCACGCGGTCGTGCGCACGCTGCCGCCGGACCGCGCCTGGACTTCGAGGCCGGTGCCGGTCGAGTTGAAGACGCCGCCGCTGGGGAAGACGCTGCCGGGCAGGTTCCAGCTGATCGTCGCGTAGTGGCCGACCCGGCCCCCGGACCGCCTCGCGCAAGCGGTGACGGTGAACTCCCAGTTGTCGGGGAACGGCCCGCTGTAGGTGGGGGTGTCGACGCTCTTGGAGCTCTTCCTGCAGCTGTCGCGGGCCTGAGCCGGGCCGGTCATTGCGATCGTCGCGGTCACGGCGGTCATGGCGGCCACCGCGGCCGCGATGGTCTGCATGTTCCTGGTCCTGTACACGGCAAGCCTCCTCGGTCGCTTGCCGACTTCAACGAGCCGTCTCCGCGAGGGTAATTGCTACGGTCAACAGTCGCCTTCGAAGCGGGGTGTACCCGACCCGGGGCGGCACGGTGGGGTACACGGTCTCCTCGGCCAGGCCGTCGCGTTCGAGCATGCGCAGGGTGCCTTCCCCCAGGGCGTCGGCGATCAGGAACGCCCACTTGTCGGCGACGCCTGAGAATATCTCCCGTGCCAAGAGTGTCGGTGTGGGCGACCTTGTCGTCCTCCTCGCCTTCATGTCGTCTCCCGGTCGACCACTGACCGCTGACCGCTGACCCCGGCGCCGCGTCGTGGTGCAGGATCATGGTTCAGTGAGCTGCATCGAGCCGGTTGCACGTGACTTTCAGGAGGTCGGAAAGAAATGGGCGAGCTGTACCCGATGGTCGAGCCGTACGAGAAGGGGATGCTCGAAGTCGGCGACGGCAACCTCGTGTACTGGGAGGTGTGTGGCAACCCGCACGGCAAGCCCGCCCTCGTCGTCCACGGCGGCCCGGGATCGGGATGCGGGACCGGGGCGCGTCGGTACTTCGACCCGGACCGCTACCGAGTGGTCCTGTTCGACCAGCGTGGCTGCGGACGCAGCACCCCCCACGCGAGCGAGCCCACCACCGACATGCGGCACAACACCACCCCGCACCTGGTCGCCGACATGGAGCGGCTGCGCGAGCACCTGGGGATCGACCGCTGGTTGCTGTACGGAGGTTCCTGGGGCTCCACGCTGATCCTGGCCTACGCCGAGACACACCCGGAACAGGTGTCGGAGATCGTCATCTCGGCCGTCACGACCACCCGGCGCTCCGAGATCGACTGGCTCTACCGGGGCGCGGGCAGGTTCTTCCCCGAGCAGTGGGAACGTTTCCTCGCCGGGGCCCCCGACACACCACGAGACGGCGACATCGTTGCGGCCTACGCGCGCCTCATGGAACACCCGGATGCGGTGGTACGGGAGAAGGCCACGGCCGACTGGTGCGCCTGGGAGGACGCGGTCCTGTCCGGAGAGACGAACGGTGCCTCCCACCCGTACGGCGACCGCCCCGCGGCCGCACGACTGGCCCTGGTCCGCATCTGCTCCCACTACTTCTCCCACGGCGCGTGGCTGGAAGAGGGCGCCCTCCTGCGCGGTGCGCACCGCCTGGCGGGCATCCCGGGCGTGCTGGTCCACGGCAGGCTCGACATGGCCGGCCCGCTCGACACCGCGTGGGAACTCGCCCGCGCCTGGCCCGACGCAGAGTTGATCGTCGTCGGCGACGGAGGCCACCTGGGCAGTGCCACGACGCGCTCCCATGTTCTCGAAGCCCTCGACCGGTTCGCCCGCCGGGAATGAGACCCTGCCCGCCAACGTGTCGCTCGACGCCCCCCGACGCACAGGAGCACGTAGGACCGAGGGCCCGGCAGCTACGGCGCGCCGTCCTGTCGCGTTCCCGCGGTGACCGGCTCCGGCGAGGTGGACTTCGGTAAGGACCCTCCTCGCCCGGGCCCGGTCCACGCCACAGCTCCCACCAGCACGGCCGCCCCGATTCCGTACAGGGGCAGCCACCAGGTGGCTGCGGGAGTCCGTCAGCCGCAGTACGTCGCTGCGGCTGACGGATGCCCTTCCTGTGGTCCGCTGTCCTGCTGGGCCGGCTACGCGGCGCTCGTCATGGAGGCGAACACGACCACATTGCTGTCGTAGTAGTGCTTCTTCGGGTCGAAGTCGCCGCCACAGGTGACCAGTCGGAGGCCTGCGTGGTCGAGGTTCTTGTAGACCTCAAGCGTGGGGAACTCGGCCTTCGGATACTCGGCGACCCGGTCGACCGTGAACGTGGCCGTCTTGTTGTCCTGCCTGGTCACCGTGATCGTGTCACCGGCCTTCATCGTCTTCAGCTTCTCGAAGACCGCCGCCGCGCCGTTCCACGTGACGTGGCCGGCGATGACGGCCGGCCCCTGGGAGCCCGGAGTCGGCCCCGGCTCGTACCAGCCCGCCAGAGCAGGGTTCTTCGGCGTCTGCATGGTTCCGTCCTCGTTCTGCCGCAGCGTCTCCAGGCTGCTGGAAATGCCGAGGGAAGGGATGGCGATCTTCTGCGGCTCGGAGCGGGCGAGGGCGGGCTTGGCCGCTCCCGCATTCGTGCCGTTCTGTGATCCGCCCTCCGGCGAGGCGTGATGGCCGCCGGGCGACGCCTTCCCGGTGGGAGCGCCTCCGGCGCCGCCGGTGGCCGGCGCACCGCTCCGTACGGCCTGCCCCTGAGCGGCGGGAGACGCCGCAGGATCCTGACCCCCGCACCCGGCGAGAAGAAGTGTGGCGAGGGCGCCGGCCAGCAGACCCGTGGTCCGGCGGGCGCGCGACCGTGCGGTGCGTGCGGCCGGCGCGGCCGGTGCGGGAGGCGAGGTCGGTGTAGCGGGTCGGTGCAGGCTCACTCGGCGCTCCCCGTGTTCTCCGTCCGGGCGAGGACGGAGGCGGCCCGCCTCCGTGCGACGCCGACCGCACCGACCGCCGCCACGGTGAGGGCGAGTGCAGACCCGATCATCGTCGTCGTCGGCGCGGTCGATGCCGCCGCCGCGGCGTGTGCGGAGCCGCCGCCGGTCTCGATGCCGCCGACCGGAACGGATCCCACGGCCGCGCCCTTGACCTCTCCGCAGTTGGTCGGGGCCGTTGCTTCCTGCGGCAGCTTCGGGTCGAGCTCGCTCTTGCCGGCGCCTTCGAAGTCGTACTTGTCGTTCTTGTTGCGGTCGATGCCGTGCTGCACGATGTGCAGGTCCTTGATGTGGTCGACCACGTCCTGCGCGACGGCGATCGTCCGCTTGTAGGAGACCTTGCCCTGCTTGTTGGCCACGGGCATGCGGTCCACGGCGAGACCGCTGGCCGCCTTGGTGTCCCCGGACGTGGTGAGCGAGATGTTGATGTCGCCGTAGTCCACCGTGGCCTCGGTGTTGCTGAGGACCCCGTCGCGGTTGGTGTCGTCGCTTGCGTCCGGGCAGTGGAAATCGTGCCCCTTGGTCGAGCCGTGCAGATGCTGGGCCGAGGGCTGCCCGGGAACCATGCCCTCGGACTCGATCTGCACGGTCAGTTGGTTGCCCTTGAGGCTGAGCAGAGCAGTGCCCCGGGAACCGGAGTCGTTCAGCTGCGCCAGGTCGATCTGGTAGGCCTTCCCACCCTCCGCGAGAGCTGGGCCGGAAAGGCCCACTGCCAGGAACACGGCGGCGGGCACGGCGGCGATTACCACGAGGCGACCAGTGCGCTTGACTATCACGTTCGCTCCTGTTCCGCAGGTTCCCAAGATCGGGAACCGCAGATCGTACGGGGTTGAAGTGAGCTCCTGGGAAGGGTCTCGCTGCTTCTTCGGGGCACCAACGCCCTTGGATTGGTGCTTCTTTGAAAAAACTTGTGGGCGGTCGGCAGCCGATGCCGTGACCAGCGACGACGTTCCAGAAATGAGGGGAAGGACGTGCGGTGGACCGCTCGACCCGCGCCACCCCGCCAGGCATCCTGCTGATGCCGCCTTCGACCACGCGGATAAGCTCGCCACGGCGACGCGAGAGGTGCTGGGCGACCGCATCGATAGCCGTGTGGTCCTCGGTTTCGCGGCGAAGCTGGCCACGACGAGCAACTGAGCGCAGCGCTCGCGCGCCGCCTCCCGGGACCGGCTCGGACCCGTTCGGACGCGGGCCGGTTGCCCGGCGCACCTCCCCCCGATGTCATGGCAGACGGGGCCTGCCCGAGCGGCGTCGGCCCGTTTCCTGCATACGGAAGGGAAGGGGCCGGCCATGCGTAGCACCGGTAGGACGGCGCCGCTGAGAGGCGCTGCGGGCGTGGCGGCCGGAGCCCTTCTGACGCTGATGTCGGCGGCCGGGGTGGCGTCGGCGGGTGGCTCGGGCGACGGCGACGAGGAGGGCGGGGTCGCGCTGCGTTGGCGTCCCTGTGCACGGACGGCGCAGGCGGGCTTCGAGTGTGCGGTGGCCAAGGTGCCACTGGACCATGCCGCTCCCTCGGGCCGGACGATCGACCTGGCCGTGATCCGCCACCGAGCGGCCACCCCGGCGCGGCGTACCGGTTCGCTGTTCTTCAACCCCGGTGGGCCCGGTGGCAGCAGCGGGCGTACCACACCGCGTACGCCGACCTCGCGCAGCGGTGCGAGCAGCGGGATCCGGAGCTGCTGCGTCACATCTCGACCGCCGACACCGCGCGCGACCTGGACCTGCTGCGCCGGGCGGTGGGGGAGGAGCGGCTGCGCTACTGGGGCATCTCGTACGGCACGCTGCTCGGCGCGACGTACGCGAACCTGTTCCCCGACCGGGTCGGGCGGCTCGTCGTCGACGGCAACGTCGACCCACAGGCATGGGTGCACCGCGGTGCGGGCGGCGAGCCCGAGCTGAACACCTTCCTGCGCCTCGGCTCGCACCTCGGTTCCGCCGACACGCTCGGGCAGTTCCTCGATCATTGCGGCCGGGCGCCCGTGGCCCGCTGTGCCTTCTCCGCCGGGAGCCCGGCGCAGACCCGGGCCAAGTACGACACCCTGCTGGCGCGCCTCGCCCAGCGGCCGATCCGAGGTTGGACGTACGCCCGCGCGGTGAGCGAGGTCCGTGGCGGGCTCTACACCGTGCACCCGGGCTGGACCGGGACCGCCGCAACGCTGGAGTCGCTGTGGCGGGGACGGGCGCCCGAGGAGCCCCCGGCGCATTCCGGGCCCGCGCGCTATCCCGGGTTCGAGCAGTCGCTGGCGGTCATGTGCGCCGAGAGTCCCAACCCCGCCTCGCCGGGGCCCGGCTGCTGACGCTCGACGGCTACGGGCACACCGCGCTGGACAACCCGAGCACCTGTGTGAAGCGCTGCGGCCGTCGGACGGGTTCGCGGCCCGGCCCGGCTGGATCGAGGTCGTGGTGCCCCGCACGGACGGCCAGTTGATCCGGACATGGCCACCGGCCTGGCGGCCGAACCGGATCGGCTGAGAACTCGGACGGCCTGACCGAACCGGTGTCGCCGAAGGGCCCTTCCCGACCGCTTCCGGGCAGTGACGATCGGCGCCGGCGCACCCACCGAAGGTGGTACCTCCTGCCGGATGCCGCGCCTGCTCGGGCCCCGCCCCGTCGAGGTCGGCATGCGCGGCAGGGAGATGTGAGGTACTCCTCGAAAGAGATGCGCCCGCGTGCTCGGCGCGTCGGCGAAGGGTGCCCCACCGACGAGGGCACAGGGACGACGGCAGTCCGGACGGCCGGACCCGCTCACCGCCATTCCCGCTTCCTACGAGACGGAGCAGTCGCCATGGAGCCAGTCGTCACTGTGGGCCTCGACGGCTCACCCGAGAGCCTCGCCGCCGCCCGGTGGGCCGCCGACGAAGCCGATCGTCGCAAGCTCACGCTGCGTCTGTTGCACGCGTGGCCCCTGCTCGCGCCGGAACCGATCCACGTCCCCGCCGAGATGGACCAGAACTACTGGGCGAGGCAGATCGTGCACAAGGCGCAGGCAGAGCTCCAAGCCCGCCACCCGGGTCTCTCCATCGTCGGCGACCTGGTCGCCGAGGACGCTCAGGACGCATTGCTGCACGCGGCGGCGGAGTCCGAGATGACCGTGCTGGGTTCGCGGGGGCTGGAGCTCGTCGAAAGCTATTTCCTGGGCGACATCAGCATGCCCGTCGTGACGCGGGCCGAGCGGCCGGTGGTCCTGGTACGCGCCGGAGCGGGTGAGGCAGGGCCATCGACCGCCCCGGGTACGGCAGGTGGCGTAGTGGTGGCGCTGAAACTGCACGGACCGTGCGACGACCTGCTGGCGTTCGCCTTCGCCACCGCCGCCGCGCGGGGCGTGCCGGTTCGGGCCGTCCACGGCCACAGCGTGCCGCTTCATGCACACGTTCCCTGGGGGACGGACCACGAAGTGGGCGCCGAGATCACGCAGGACGCTCAGAAGAGCCTGAGCCAGACGCTCCGCCCGTGGCGCGAGAAGTATCCGCGCGTGGAGGTGAGCGACAGCATCGGTCTCGAAAGCCCCGCCAAGGCGGTGATACGGGCCGCCGAGGGCGCCGGACTGCTCATCGTCGGTCGGCGCAAGCACCGTCCCGCCCTGGCACCGCGTCTGGGTTCCGTGGCCACCGCCGCCGTCCATCACGCGCGTTGCCCCGTCGCCGTCGTCCCCCATGACTGAGCCGAGCCGCCTCGGGGAGCCGATGGCGTCGGCACACCGGACCGGCGCGTCCGCGCTCCGGACGGGTACCGGTACCGCTAGCGGTGCTTCGCCGCTCCCGCGCGCAGAGGTCTGCGAGACGCACACCGCGGTCCTGTTCTTCGTCGGTGACCGCGCCTACAAGCTCAAGAAGCCCGTCGACCTGGAGTTCCTGGACTTCACCACCCTCGCGGCGCGGCGCGCCGCGTGCGAACGCGAAGTCACTCTCAACCGTCGCTTCGCCCGCGACGTCTACCTGGGCCTGGGGGAATTCCACAGCCCGGAGGCGGGCGCGGACGGGGCCGAACCCGTCGTGGTGATGCGCCGCATGCCGGCGGAACGCCGCCTGGCCCGCCTCGTGGGTGAGGGCGCCGACGTCGACGACGCCCTGCGGTCCGTCGCCCGCCTGCTCGCCGCCCGTCACGCGGACGCCGTCCGTAGCCCGGACATCGACGAGCAGGGCACGCGGGACGCGTTGTCTTCGCGCTGGGAAGCGAGCTTCGCGCAGGTCACGGACATGGTTGACGACGACCGCCTGCTCGACGAAGTGGAGGAGGCCAAGCGGTTGGTGCGCCGCTACCTCGCCGGCCGCAGGCAACTGTTCGACACGCGCATCGAGCAGGGGCGGGTGGTCGACGGCCACGGTGACCTGCTCGCCCAGGACATCTTCTGCCTCGACGACGGCCCCCGCGTCCTGGACTGTCTGGAGTTCGACGACCACCTTCGTTACGTCGACGGTCTCGACGACGCCGCCTTCCTCGCCATGGACCTGGAGCAGTTGGGTGCCCCGGAGTCCGCGGCGTTCTTCCTCGCCCGGTACAGCGAGTACTCCGGCGACCCCGCACCGCCGTCCCTGTGGCACCACTACGTCGCCTACCGCGCCTTCGTCCGTGCCAAGGTCTCCCTGATCCAGGCACGCCAGGGCGCGTCCGGCGCACAGGTGGCGTCACGGCGACTGGTCACGACGACGCTGCGCCACCTGCGTCACTCCGCTGTCGGCCTGACCCTCATCGGCGGACTCCCGGGCAGCGGGAAGTCCACGCTCTCCGGCGCACTGGCCGATCGCCTGGGCGTGACGCTGCTCAGTAGCGACCACCTCCGCAAGGAGTTGGCGGGCATCCCGGCGGAGCAGTCCGCTGCCGCAGGCTACGGCGAAGGCCTGTACACGCCCGAGTGGACCAACAGGACCTACGCGGCCCTGCTCGACCGCGCATCCGCCCTCCTGTCCTGCGGCGAATCCGTCGTCCTGGACGCCACCTGGTCCGATGCCGCACAGCGCGAAGCCGCCCTGCGCATGGCCGAACGCGCTAGCGTCGACGTCGTGGCGCTGCACTGCCAGGTTCCGGGCGATGTGTCGGCGGCCCGTCTGAGCACCCGGGGCCCCGGGGCGTCCGACGCCGACCTCGACGTGGCCACGGCCATGGCAGCCGTTGAAGCGCCCTGGGACGAGGCCGTCGCGGTCGATACCAGCGGCTCCTTGGAGGCCGCGGTCGCCCAGGCGATGGCGGCCGTACGCCCGTACGGCACCGGAAAGGCACCGGTTTTCCGCCGCCCCTACATGGAGCCGGACTGAGGAAGGACCTGATGCCTCAAGTGGCCCCGCCCCCTGCCATGACGCACAGTGGCACGTGGCGCCGTACCCAATGTCCTGATCACGGAGGCTTGTCATGACGCACGCCCAGAGCACCCCCTCTGAGGACGACCGCCTGTCCCTCGTCGAAGCCCAGGTACAGACGCTCGCCCAGGCAGTCCGGGCCCTGGCCGAAGGCCTGGAGGGCAACCCCTCACAGGACGCGGACGCGCAGGCCGATGCGGCGCGCGGCGCACGACTCGCCCATGAACTCCTGCTGGCCCAGGGCCTGTAGCGCCACGGCCACCACGGCCAGGCCCCGTTCCGGGCGCAGCCGTCGCTTCTGGCGTGCAGCCGCCTCGGACAACGGTCGGGTGCGTGGCACGGAGCTGGCCGCTCGCGTCTGCCTGGGCGGGGCGACGCGCGCCGGACGGTCACGGGCCTGAGAATGGAACGAGCCCCAGGTGGCTCCGGAGGTGAGGTGCATGGTGTGAACGCCGTACACGGACAGCACGCCCCGGCCGCGGGCCCCGACCCCTCTGGCAAGCCCGACCGGCTCTTCGACCGGGATGACGAATGGGCGGCGTTGCTCGCCTTCTCCACCGATCCGCATGCGAGAACGGGCCTGGGCACCGTCATGGGCCGGCCCCGGCAGGGCAAGACCTTGTTGTTGGAATCGGTGGCACGGGCCACCGGCGGGTTCTACTTCTGCGGTCAGGAGGCCACCGAAGCCGAGACGCTGCGGAGGTTGGGTGAGGAGTACGGGCGGTACCGGCAGGTCTCGGAGCCCAGCCACTGGCACGACTGGACGGAAGCCGTCGACGCCCTGCTCGCGCTGGGTGACTCCGGCCCGCTGCCCGTCATCATCGACTCCTTTCCCGATCTCGTTGCGGCGAGCCCGGCCCTGACGTCCGTCATCCACGGAGCCGTACGCCGCCTGGCGCGCTCGCCGCAGGACAACCGTGCGCGCCTGGTCCTCGCAGGTGATACGGCACCGGTCATGAACCGTTTGTTGGCGCCCTCCTCTCCGTTGGCGACGGTGGCCGTTCTGAGGCTCGACCTGCAACCGCTGGACTTCCGCAAGGCGGCACGGCTGTGGGGCATCGACGACGCCGAGCTCGCCGCCCTCGTGTACGCCGTCGTCGGTGGAACCCCGGCCTACCGGCACGACTACGTGGGCGGCGACGTTCCCGCCGACCGCGCCGACTTCGACGCCTGGGTCTGCCGGACCGTGCTGAATCCGTGCATGCCACTGTTCCGTGAAGCCCGCCACCTCGTGGACGAGGAGACCGGACACCTGAGTCCCGGTGCTTGTCACTCCGTCCTGTCCGCCCTGGGCGCGGGGTGCACCACGCAGGGGGAAATCGCCGTCTTCCTCGGGCAGCAGCTCTCCGATGCCTCTCGTGCCCTCGGCGTGCTGCGTGAGCACGGGTTGATCCGGTCGGAGCAGGACGGGCTGCGGCCGAGTGTCACGCGTCATCGATCCACTGACCAACTCCTGACGTTCGAGCACGCGGTGGCCCGGCCGCGCCGGACCGTGTTGGAGCGGGGTTCCGCCGAAAGGGTGTGGCAGGAGGCGCGCGCCGATTTCAACTCCCGCGTCGCAGGACCCCAGTTCGCGCAGACGTGCCGGGACTGGGTGGTCCGTTTCGCCTCGCCCGACTCCTTCGGCGCCGACCGCGTGACCGCGTCGTACGGCTCACTGGGCGATCCCCCTTCGACCGCTGGACTCGACGCCGAGGTCGTGGTCCGCCAGCAGGACGGTCACGGAACCGGCGCGCTCCTGTCGGTGGGGCTCGCGCGATGGCACACCGGCATGGACATCCACCACCTGCAACGACTGCGCGGCATCCTCGACGCGCTCGCACCAGAAGAAGACGTGAGCCGGGCCCGCCTCGCCCTCTACGGTGCCTCCGGGTTCAGCCCGGAACTGCATGCCGCGCAGGCCCGCGGTGAGGTCATGCTCGTCGATCTCGAACGCCTGTACCACGGTTCCTAGCGCGTGCCGCGCCGGGTCGGCTGCGTACGCCGGTACGCCGATACGTCGGGGTCCAAGGCCTGACGCTGCGGCGCCCCGGTCAAGGGATCGCCGAGGCCGAATCGGCGGCCTCGCGCAGCCACCGCCCGACTTCCCCGTCGAGCACCCCGAGGGTGCGTACGGTGCGTACTTCCCCCACGCCGTTCTGATCCCCCGGGTCGATCGGTCCCTCCTTACGACTCATTCGACCCATTCGGCCCCTTGTGTCTTCCCCCGTCGGCACTGGGGCTGCGGCACCTCCCGGCGTGACCGTGGAAACCCGGACGCAACCCAGGACCGCTTCCCGAAGAGGAGGGGTGAGGACGATGCAGCACCGTCGGATCCAGGCCCGGCCCAAGCAGCCGCGCGAGCCCGCGCCACCGGACCTGCGCACCCCGTCCGGCCGCCCGCTGCCCTACTGAACCCCGTGACCACCCCAGGCACGACGGAGGACCTCATGGCCACCACTCGACGCGTCATACCGTTCGCTGAACTCGGCAGGAAGGACGTCGGCGTCGTCGGCGGCAAGAACGCCTCCCTCGGGGAGATGACCGCCCACCTGGCCTCCGCAGGGGTGCGCGTGCCGTCCGGCTTCGCCACGACGGCGGACGCGTACGCAGAGCTTCTGGACGGCCACGGACTGCGCGGGCGCATCGAGGAGCAGCTCGGACGCCTGACCGACGGAGCTGCGCTGGACGAGGTGGCGGAGGGCATCCGCGCGATGATCCTCGCCGAACCGCTGCCGGCCGATCTGCGCACCGAGATCGTCGCCGCGTACGAGGAGCTCGCCCGCGACCTGGGCCGGGAGGCGCCCGACGTCGCCGTGCGCAGCAGCGCCACCGCCGAGGACCTGCCGGAGGCCAGTTTCGCCGGTCAACAGGAGACGTACCTGAACGTGCGAGGCGCCGCCCAGCTGCTCGAAGCCTGCCACCGCTGCTACGCGTCCTTGTTCACCGACCGTGCGATCGACTACCGGCAACGGATGGGTTTCGACCACCTCTCCGTCGCCCTCTCCATCGGTGTGCAGGTCATGGTCCGCTCGGACCTCGCGGGTGCGGGCGTGATGTTCACCCTCGACCCCGAGAGCGGATTCCCCGAGGTCATCGTGGTCAGCGCCGCGTGGGGTCTGGGCGAGACCGTCGTCAGTGGGCAGGTCGATCCCGATGAGTACACCGTGTTCAAGCCGAGCATGAAGGACCCGGCGCTGGACCCGATCATCGACGTACGGACCGGCGCGAAGCAGAGGAAGGCCGTCTACGCGGAGCACGGCCTGACCCGGACGGTCGACACGGCCCGTGAGGAGCGTTCCCAGCGCGTCCTGACGGATGCGGAGGTCCGCGCCCTGGCGGCCTGGGCCCTGAAGGTGGAGGAGCACTACGGATGCCCCATGGACCTGGAATGGGCCAAGGACGGCCTGACCGGGGAGCTGTCCATCGTCCAGGCCAGGCCCGAGACCGTGCAGTCCCGGCGTCGTCCTTCGACCCTGCGTCGCTGCCGTCTGACCGCCACTCCGGGCGAGGCCCTCGTCGGCGGCATCGCGGTCGGTGAAGCCATCGGCCGAGGCCCGGTCGTTGCCCTGGACGCGCCCGTCGACCTCGACCGCTTCCCGGCGGGCGGGGTCCTCGTCACCGGTATCACGGACCCGGACTGGGAGCCGATCATGAAGCGGGCGTCCGCCATCGTCACCGACCACGGCGGCCGTACCTCGCACGCAGCGATCGTCAGCCGCGAACTCGGTGTTCCCGCCGTGGTCGGCACCGGTCGGGCGACTCGGGTACTGCGCGACGGCCAGGACGTGACCGTCTCCTGCGCCGAGGGCGGGCACGGCCAGGTGTACGAGGGGCTGCTCGCCTACGAGGAGACCGAGACCGACCTGACCGACCTGCCGGACACCCGCACCCGGGTCATGCTGAACCTCGCGGACCCGTCCGCGGCCTTCGGCTGGTGGCGTCTGCCCGCTGACGGTGTCGGGCTCGCCCGGCTGGAGTTCATCGTCGCGCACCAGGTCAAGGCCCACCCCATGGCCCTCCTGCACCCCGAACGGCTCGACCATGCGGACCGGCGTGCGATCGAGCAGCTCACCCACGGCTACCTCGACCGGGGCGCGTACTTCGTCGAGCGCCTCGCCTACGGAATCGCCCGGATCGCCGCGTCCCGCTGGCCCGCCCCGGTCGTGGTGCGGACCAGCGACTTCAAGACCAACGAGTACGCCCGCCTCCTCGGCGGTCGCCCCTTCGAGCCGGTCGAGGCCAACCCGATGATCGGCTGGCGCGGTGCGAGCCGCTATTACAGCGACGGCTACCGCGAGGGGTTCGCCCTCGAATGCAGGGCGCTGCGCCGGGTCCGCGAGGAGATGGGCCTGACGAACGTCATCGTCATGATCCCCTTCTGTCGCACCCTCGAAGAGGCCGACCGGGTCCTGGAGGTCATGGCAGGCCAGGGTCTGCGGCGCGGCGAGAACGGTCTCAAGGTGTACGTCATGGCGGAGATCCCCTCCAACATCATCCTGGCCCAGGACTTCGCCGAACGCTTCGACGGATTCTCCATCGGCAGCAATGACCTGACCCAGCTCACCCTGGGCGTCGACCGCGACTCCGAAGCGCTCGCCCACGTCTTCGACGAGAACAACCCGGCCGTCACGCGCAGCATCCAGGTCCTCGTCCCGCGCGCCCAGTCCGCCGGCCGTACGGTCGGCCTCTGCGGCCAGCGGCCCAGTGACGACCCCGCCTTCACCGAATTCCTCGTCAAGGCGGGCATCGACTCGATCTCCGTCGCCCCGGACAGTTTCGCCGCCGTGAAGCAGCACGTGGCCGCCGCTGAACACAAGAAGGACGAAGAGGGCCGAACGGCCCCTTCCGGGGCCCGAACGCCCCAAGCGGAAATCGCACCCCGTGCGTGAGATGGAAGGAAGACACCTGTCGGCGCCGTAGCGGTGCCGGAAAGGAGGGCGTCATGTCAGGTTCGCAGATGGAGCGGAGGCGTAGCCGCTTCCCGGACTTCAGGGACTGGTTCGGAACCGAGTTTCCCGGGTTCCCGGGGTGGCGGCCGTTCGCGGACACCCACACCATCGCGATCGAGGTCAGCAGTGAGGGTGGTCAGTACACGCTCCGGGCCGAGCTGCCCGGGATGGACCCCGACAAGGACATCCGGATCGAAGTCGAAGGGGACACCCTGACCGTCAGCGCCGAGCACACGGAGAGCACGGAGGAGAAGGACCATTCGGAATTCCGCTACGGTTCCTTCCGGCGCATGGTAAGGCTGCCGGCCCGGATTGTGCCCGAGGACGTACAGGCCGAGTACCACGACGGCATCCTCACCGTGCGCGTGCCGATGCAACCGGAGGCCGAAGGTGCGGTGCGCAGCATTCCGGTGAAGCGCGCCAAGAGCGAGGGCGGCGAAGAGCAGTCATGACCCCGAGGCGGCCACGGCCAAATGGCTGAGGCGAGGCCGCGGAAGGCCAGGTAGGTGCCGGGGTGAGCCGGCGGGTGGACGGTCGGCCGGGACATCCGCCGACCGCTGACTGCAGCCGCGTCCCCGCGGCCGGAACCCGGCCGAAGGCCGGGCTGCCGGGCCGGAGACTGCGGCGAGGTCTCCGGCCCCGCTGCACACGGGTGACCTGAGCATTCCGCGGAGACCGAAGTATCCTGCCCGGGCTGTGGATCATGTTGATCCGCGCGGGGAGGGACATCGTGGAAACAAGCGCTGACGTCGCCCAGCCCGTCACTCAACCGTGCCCGGAGTGCGGGGCGCAGGTGGCCTTCGACGAGCGGTACGTCAACTGGTGCGCGGCCTGCGACTGGAACGTGGACCCCGGTGCGCCGGATCCCGAACCCGGCCGGATCGCCGCCGCGAGGCGGCGGATCGCCCGGACGTACGGGGACCGGCTCGCCGCCGAGATGGAGCGCTCCGGCGTCACGGCCGGGCCCGTCGGGCGCGACGCGGCGACGCTGTTGGCGTACGGGATCTCCCTGCTGGTGCACGGTGGCACCGTGCTGCTCGTGGCCGCGGGGGTCCTGCTGATCCTGCTGGGCCGGAGCACCGGGGTCCTGCCGGCGGTCGGGGTGCTGATGCTGGGCCTGGCCTGGTTGATGCGGCCGCGGCGGATGCGGCTGACCACGTACACGCCCGTGCTGCACCGGGCCGACGCGCCGGCGCTCTTCGAGCTGGTCGACGAGGTCGCGGGCGTCGTCGGGACGTCCGGGGTGCACGCCGTGGTGGTGACCACCGAGGCCAACGCGGCGGTGACGACCTACGGTCTGCGGGGGAGGCGGGTGCTCTTCCTGGGCCTCGGGCTGTGGGAGATCCTCTCGCCCCAGGAACGGGTGGCCCTGCTGGGGCACGAGCTGGGGCACTTCGCCAACGGGGACACCCGGCGCGGCGCCGTGATGGCCGATGCGATGCGCGCCCTGGTCACGTGGTTCTCCATGCTGGCACCCACCTCGCCCATCGGGCTGATGGATCGGTTCGTGAACGCGGTGGTGTTCCTGCCCCGGTGGGCCGTCTACGGGCTGCTCCTGCTCCTGGACCACCTGACGCTGCGCGCCTCGCAGCGCGCGGAGTACCTGGCCGACATGAGTGCGGCCCGTGCCGGGTCCACGGAGGCCGCCGTGGCACTGATGGACCGGCTCCTGGTCTGCGTGCCCGTCGAAGACCACCTGCGGCGGGAGTCGGTGGCGGCCCAGATGAAGGGTGGGCCGGGCGGGCGCGCCGCCCGCGACCAGGCGGAGGACGGGTTGTGGGAGCGCCTGGCCGGGCGCTTCGGTGCAGTGCCGGAGCGTGAGTACGAGCGGTTGCGGCGGGTCGCGGCGCGGCGCGGGCACAGCGTCGACAGCACGCACCCGCCGACCCATCTGCGCCGCCGGTGCGCCGCGACGTTCGGCCCCTTCGCGCCCCAGGTCGCGTACGACCCCCCGCGCGCGGTGGCTCTGGCGGGCGAACTCGCCCCGGCCCGCGCCGAACTGGCCCGACGGGTCATCCGCGACCTCGCGCGCTGAGGAGCGCGGCGCCCGCCCGTCTTCCAGCCTCGGGGGATGTGCGGTCAGCTGGACTTCTCAACGGCTTCACGGCGGCGCACGTTCACGGGCCTTCCGGATGTCCGCCCGCACGCGCTGCCCACATGAAGAGGACGATCACCAGCGAGGTGCCGGTGGCGGCAATTCCGTACTGCCAGGGTGAGGAGCGTCCGAGGCTCACGTGATCGGCCAGCGGAAGCAGCGGTGTGGCCAGCCAGAGTTGGAGGGTCGGGCCGAGAAGTGATCCTGCGGTAGCGGGGATCAAGGCTGCTGCCGACACGCGGCGTGAGAGGAGCCGCTGCCGATGTGGTGTGGCCGCACTCCTGGGTAGGTGTTCCGTCTTCTGGAGTCCCGCCACGGCCGTGAGCGTCATCGCCGTCGCCCACACGGCGATGCCCGTCCAGCCGAACAGCGTCAGCCATCGACTTCGCTCGCCGGCTACGGACGCGCCGCTCAGCCAGGAGTCGCCTACCGCGCTGATGGACGGGGCCATGCCCAAAGAGCGGTTCGCGACATGCTTCACGGCCGGCACGTCGAGCTCGGACCTCCCGTCAGCGACCAGCACCAACTTCCCCGGCTCGGGCGAATCGAGTGCTTGCGCTGACGTGAAGGTGAGATTCTGTACGCCCGCGGTGTACCAGTTGCCCAGAGCTTCGACGCGCCTGTCGACGGGGCCGGTCGGGACGGGAAGCGCCTCCGGGCTGCACGGCAGGCCCAGCTCCGTGAGGGCTTCGCACGGGCCACGCAGAAGTCCCCCGTTCATCTGCGGGGTGGGCTCGAGCACGAGGACGTGCGTACTGGTCGGGAGCGCCCCCACGAACGCCCGGGTGCGGGGGTCCCCGTTGCGGTATTCGGCCACGAGGATCGAGTTGCCCACCTCTGCCTGGGTCTGCCGGGCCTCCGTCACCAGGGCACTCGTGGACGCGAGGAACTGCACGTGGCTGAGCAGCACGATGGCGATGGCGATGCCAGCAGTCGGTAGCGCAATGGGCAGGGGGTGAGCAGCGGCCCTCCGTCCGGCCGTGGTGATGCGGGAGGATCCGATGCGATGCCCGAGCGAGCTGAGACTCCTGCCCGCCGCGCCTACCGCTCGGGTCAGCGCGAGCGGAAGGGCGGCCAGGGTTCCGACCGCGCCGATGACGTTGATCAGGACGCGGGTGTCGGGATCCGGAGCGAACGTGGGTCCGTACGAGGCGAAGAGCAGGAAGGCGAGGCACAGACCGGAGCACCACCTGGCCGGTCCGGCAGAACGGCATCGAAGGGATTTCGTACCGCGCGGAGAAGGGAACGCGCTCGCTGCCAGCGCGAGCAGCCCACCGATGAGCGGTACGGAGAGCAGACAAGGCCACCACGACCGCAGATCGGAGGCGAGGAGTGTGTAATGGGTGATCGGCAGGCGCAGATCACGGATCATGAGAAGTCCCCCCGCACCGATGCCGGCAGCTACCCCCACAGTCACCGGAGTTGCAGCACGACGGAGGCCGGCGAGCATGGTGGAACCGGCATCGGGGCCGTGCGACCGAGGGCGCATGCGGCGGGCCACCAGCAGCAGCACGCCAGCCGGTAGGAGAACGGTCGCCGCTGTCAGTCGGATGAAGGACCGCAGCGGTTGGTCCGACAGGACGTCCCCCAGCGGGTACGGGTGTTTCGCTCCGTAGCCGGAGATCCGTTCCATACGTGAGGGATCCAGCACGTCCCGAACCGGCCGCACGTACGCGAGGCGCTCGTCGGGTGACATGAGTCCGTCCTCCTGGATGGAACCGATCGTCCTGCCGTACCTGGTGACGGCGGTGGGATCTGCCGAAGCCAGTGCCGGCGACAGCACGGCTTCACCGGGCTCCGGCCATCGGGAGAGACCGGGGGGCAGCGGGGAGCCGGGCGAGAGCGGTTCGATGAACACGACGGAGTGTTGGCGGCCGCCGACGGTGTCGAACGTGTGGTACCAGAGCGCGCCAGCACCGGGAGAGCCGGCCGTGACGGACAGGGGGGCGCGTGCCGCGGCGCGCTGTTCCCGGCCGTCGTAAGTGGCCGCGGCTGCGACCAGGCCGATCGTCCCGAGGACCAAGGACACGGTGGCGAGGAGCAGAGCGACGAAGTGGACCCGTCCGGCGGCGGAGGGGCCGGCGGTGCCTGAGCACTCCGTCCGGCGCCGGGCGCCGTCGTGCAGGTGGCTGGTCATCGGGTTCCCTCCCCGTGATGATCCGGTAGTGGCGCACGGTGCCCAAGCGGACCGACTGAGAGCGGCTGTAGCCCTGAACGGAGGCCTCGGGGGCACGAGAGCGGGGCCACGGTTGCTTGCCGCGACCCCGCGTGGATCGGTCGAGCTCGTGTCGTTCGTCCTCGGGTCCTTCTCCTCGTCAGGCTATGCCGTCCCAGGAGCCGCAGGTGTCCCAGAAGGCGTCGTCCACGCACGCCTGGACGCTCGTGACCTTCACGCTGCCAGCCGTGCTGTACGTCGTCGCACCCACCTGGTCCGAACCCCACAGGGTCAGCTCATTGCTGCTTCCGCGGTAGTAGTTGGCGTAGACCTGGTCGCTCGTCCCCGTGTTCTTCACCGCGACCTTGGTGTTCGTGCCGTAGCTGTAGGCGTAGGCCGCGCCGGACACGTAGGAGCGGTAGTCGCCGGCAAGGGCAGGTGCACTGCCCATCAGGGCAGTCAGCACGGCCGCCGCTCCGGCGGCTTTGGCGAGGGTCTTCCATCGGTTCGTGCGCATGTGCTTCCTCTCAGTCGAACTCGGTTCCGAGCCCTTCGGAACCTTTGGCGAGACCGTGTTGCGGCGCCGTGAACCACAGTCCACGCGGAGAATTGGCCAATGTGTGAACGATTCTTGAAAGGCCTGGTCGTCGCGTGAATAGCCCTGCACGGCAGGGGCTATGAATGCGGACATGCCCATGTCCTTCAGCCTCCTCGGTCCCGTGGAAGCACATGTGGACGGCCGAGAGGTCGACCTCGGCCCTGCGCGGCAGCGAAGCGTGCTGGCAGCACTGGCGGCGGAGGTCAACCGCACGGTGCCGTTCACCGAACTGATCGCGAGGGTCTGGGGAGAGGAGGCACCACAGCGAGCGCGTGCCACGCTCCACAGCTACTTGTCCCGGCTTCGGCAGCGGATCGAGGACGGCCACACCCGGATCTTGCGCCGGAGCACGGGATACGTCTTGGCGGCGGAGGAGTCGGCCATCGACCTGCTGCGCTTCCGTGCCACCGTGGCCGAAGCCCGCGAGGGCCCGGTCACCCGCTCGGCGGAGTGCCTGGCGGAGGCACTCGGACTGTGGCGGGGCGAGCCGTTCGCGGGGATCGACTCGCCCTGGTTCCGGGATCTGCGCGCACGGGTGCTGGCAGAGGGCCACGCAGCCCGACTGGACCTCAACGGCGCCCTGCTCGCTCTCGGCCGGCACGCGGAGCTGCTCCCCGAGCTGCAGGCCCAAGCCGCACGGCACCCGTTCGAGGAAGGGTTGATCGCACAGCTCATGCTGGCGCTCCACCGCTGCGACCGGTCGGTCGACGCACTCGCGCAGTACAAGGCCACGCGAGCGACTCTCGCGGAAGAACTCGGCATCGATCCGGGGCCCGCCCTGAGGGACGTGCACCACAGGATCCTCAGGGCGGATCCGGCGCTCAACGCCCCGACTGCCTTGACCACGCACACGAATCCCGACCCGGCGCCCGCCGTCCCACCCCTACCGGTGCCGCGTCAGCTGCCGGCGCCACCAGCGGCCTTCTCCGGCCGCAGCCGTGAGCTGGCCGCCCTCGACGACCTGCTGAAAGCAACGTCCCTGGAGGAACCGGTGCTGGCGGTCACGGCCGTCTGCGGTGCCGGCGGCGTCGGCAAGACGTGGCTCGCGCTCAGGTGGGCACACGATCACCTCGACCTGTTTCCGGACGGCCAGCTGTACGCAGACCTGCGCGGGTTCGATCCCTCCGCCGAGCCGACGTCCGCCGCGGCGGTCGTGCGAGGCTTTCTCGGCGCGCTCGGCAGTGCGCCCGAGGCGACCCCCGCCGAGCCGACCGCCCAATCCGCGATGTACCGATCCCTGATCGCAGGACGCCGCATGTTGATCGTCCTGGACAATGCTCGCGATGCCGACCACGTGCGTCCACTATTGCCGGGCAGCGTCACCTGCGCGGTAGTGGTGACCAGCCGGAACCAGCTGAACGGCCTCACCGCCACCCACGGAGCGCGGAGCCTGGACCTCGCACCCCTCCCCGACGAGGAAGCCCGCCAGATGTTCAGCCGGGCCCTCGGCCGCGACCGGGTGACGGCCGAACCCGAGGCCGTGACCTCTCTGCTGCGGCAGTGTGCGGGGCTGCCCCTGGCCCTGAGTCTCGTCACGGCTCGCGCCGCCGCACGGCCCGACTTCCGGCTCACTGAACTGGCCGAAGAACTCGACGATGCCAGCGCCCGGCTCGACGCGCTGAGCAGCGGGGACCCCACCACCGACGTACGGGCGGTCTTCGAAGCCTCGTACCGCACGCTGGACGACGCGACCGCTCGTCTGTTCGGACTTCTCGGACTCGCGCCGGGACCGGACGTCAGCCTGCCGGCAGTCGCCAGTCTCATCGGTGCGCCCCTCCCGCATGCCCGGACACTCGTGCGGAGCCTGGAGCGGGCACACCTGATCCATCAGCCCCACTTCGGCCGCTACCGCATGCACGACCTCGTCCGTCTGTACGCCGCCGAGCAAGGCGATCACCTGCCCGCCGACACACGGGGCGCGGCACTGGGCCGGTTGACCGCCTTCTACCTCCACACCGCACATGCGGCCAATCAGGCCCTCAACCTGGAATGCCCCCAGTTCCCCCTCGCACCGCCGCCGGCCGGCTGTCTGCCGCTGACCTTCTCCGAACGCGGCCGAGCCATGGCGTGGTGCGAGGCGGAGCACAGCAACCTGACCGCTGCCGTCCAGTCGGCGGCAGTAGCCGGAGACCACGTCACCGCCTGGCAGTTGCCCACCGTGCTCGTCCCGTACTTCACCATGCGAAAGGCGTGGGACGACGCTGTCACCGCCAACGAAACGGCCCTTGCTTCCGCATGCCACCTCGACCACCAGCCGGCCCAGGTCTGGGCCCTCCTGAGCCTCGGCTTCGTCGAGAACCAGTCTCAGCAGCGCTTCGACCACGCCGCGTCCCTCTTCCAGCGTGCCCTGGACATCAGCGGAACCATTGAGGCTCCGTGGGAACAGAGCACGGCCCTCATCGCACTGGCCGAAGCCCGTCGTCATCTGAACCACCTCGACCGGGCACGCATCGCCCTGGAAGAGTCCTTGGACCTGTGCCGCCGGTTCGGCTTCCGCCGACTTGAGGCATGGGCGCTCAAGGAACTCGGCCACACGCTCCGGGAACTGGGGCAGGCGGACCAGTCACTCGGCTGTTTGGACCGTTCACTGACCATCCTGCGGGAAGTCCAGGACCACTACGGCGAGGCGATCACTCTGGAGTGCCTGGGCGAGAGCCACCGCGTGCTGGGGCACTTCGACCAGGCACTCCTTTGTCTGCGCCAGGCCCTGACCATCTGCCGGGCGGACGGCTTCTCCTGGACGGAGGCACAAACCCTGGCGAGCCTGGGGAGGACCCTCGACGCACTGGGTGAAACGGACGCCGCACGGCGGGCGTGGGAGCAGCAACTGTCCGTCCTGGAGGGCCTCAGGCACCCCCAGGCCGAGCAGGTCAGAGCGAAGCTCGCGCCGGCCGTCGGTTCACCCGTGCGTGAAACGACCAAAGGCGTGTGCGGAGCAGGGCCCTGACCCCCGAATCGGGGAAGTGCGCGGTCACATCGGTTGTGCCTCAGCTGTGCCGCAGTTGGACCAGGTCGATGCTCGAAGGATCGCCCGACCAGCTGCGGCCTGCCCGCGCGTCGGGTCCAGACGCCCGAAGACGCCCGCGGCCGAGGCTGCGGGCATCGCCGGACGTCCCTTCCCGGAACGACTGGCTGACGGGTCGTCACGGCGGTAGGTAGCCGCCGCGCCGACCCCACCCGTCACCGGGTCTGCGGCACCCGGGCGTCTTCAGCCCTGCTTTGTGCTGTCCTTCTTGACCGCCTCGGTCAGGTCCGCAGTCTCGTCGGCCGGCGGAGCCGAGACCTCCTTGGTGGCGCCGAAGGACAGGAAGTCCATGCTCATGTTGGTGCTGCCGGTGACCTGCGTCAGCCGGGCAGGCATGCCCTTGTCGTCCACCCACACGTCCACCACGACTTCGCCGCCCGTGGAACCCATGGCCTTCCAGGTCTCCTCGACGCCCTTGTCCAGCTTGTCCATCGGGACGGTCGCCTTGTAGTGCACGGTCGACTTCCCGTTGACGTCCTCCTTGCCGATCTTGTCTACGCCCTTCGCCCACTTGAGCATCTTCAGGCCGGAGGTCGGGTTGGTGGCCGGGCCGCTGAGCTGCGCCGCGCCGGCCTCCCCGATCAGGGCCGAGGCCTCGATCTTCAGCCAGCGCTTCCCCTCGTACTCCCCGGACGGGAGCGGGTCGACCTCGTAGTAGTACGCCCCCTGCACCAAGCGCATGGTGATGGTGCCGTCCTTGACGAGGTCCTCCATCTGCACCTGCTTCGCCGGCATCTCGGCCTGCATGGCGTACCCGTTGCCCCACGAGTAGGTGCCCGTCAAGTCCACCGGCCGGCCGCCCGTATCGGGTGTCGTCATCACCATCTTGATCTCGGCCGACCCGGCCTTCGTCGCGGAGTCCGATGCGCTGCTGAGTGCCGCCACCATCGTCTCCACGGAGTCCGCGGCCTTGGTGACCGTCTTCGCGGTCTCCGTGGCGTTCTGCGCCGCCAGCGAGCAGCCCGTCATTCCCGCCCCCACGAACGCCAGCGCCACGGCGCTGCGCACAGCCTTGCCTGTCTTCATGATCCCCACCCCTGTTGTTCGATTGCAGGACAATCTACAGATCAGGAGGCCGCTTGCCGTCGAGCCCCGTCAGGCAGTCCCTGGGCGGTGTGAGGATGCGCCGAAGCCAGCGGGTGCGTGCGTTGCGGGCGTCCTCGCTGAGAGCTGCCCGTGGTGCGAGTGTGTCGAAGCCGTGGCAGGCTCCGGGCCATACGTGCAGTTCGGCCTGGCCGCCGGCCTGCCAGATCGCATTGGCGTAGGCCACGTCCTCGTCCCTCAAGGTCTCCGCCGACCCGACCTCGATGTAGGCCGGGGGTAGTTCGGACAGGTCGGTGGAGCGGGCGGGAGCCGCGTAGGGTGGTAGATCGACGGCACGGTACCGGTGGCCGAGCAGCGCCTGCCAAGCGGTTGCGTTGGAGGTACGGTCCCAGGTGTCGACGTCGGCCATTTGGTGGCTGGAGAAGGTGTCGCTGCGGTCGTCGAGCATCGGGCACAGGAGCAGTTGCCCGACCGGGACGGGTCCGCCCCGGTCGCGGGTGAGCAGGGCGAGTGCCGCGGCGAGTCCACCGCCGGCACTCTTTCCTCCGATGACGATGCGGTCCGCGTCGATGTCCAGTCCGGCCGCGTGTGCGGCCACCCAGGCGAATCCGGCGTAACAGTCCTCCAGCGGCCCGGGGTACCGCGCCTGCGGCGCCAGCCGGTACTCGACGGAGATGACGGCCAACTCCAATGTGAGAGCGTATTCGCGAAGCAGTCGCGGTAGTACGGACCACGCGTTGCCGGTGATCATTCCACCGCCGTGCATGTAGTACAGCAGCGGCAGCGGCCCGGTGATGCCGGCGGGCCGTGCGTTCACGAGCGTGACGTCCGGACTGCCCGGTGCGCCCGGCACACGCAGCTCATCCACATCGAAGCGGCCGTCGGCGCGCAGGTCCCGGACCGTCGGCCTGGGCCGGGCCGCAGCATCCCGCTCCTGCCGGGCCGCAAGGTTGTCCAGCAGGAACGGCTCCCTCGCCCCGTCCCCCAAAGCCGCCAGTGCCGCCTTCAGTTCAGGGTCGAAAGGGGGCGCGTTCCGGGCCGTGGAGACGGGCCCGGACTCCGACGGTATGCCGCCACCGACCCTCATGACGGGCCGACCAGCCATCGGACGAGGAGATGCGGGCCGCCAGCCCGACGGCATCGGCTCGTCAGCACGTCGGTGCATGCGGGGAACGCTCGCGTGAGGTCCATGTGGCACAGTCAATCAGCTGCCAGGTCGAGGCCGCAGCTCCGCAACGATCAGTGACCGAGCCCCTGTGCCCGTTTGTCGCCCGCCGGTGTCCGCGAGTTGACCGCGGCGGCGATGACGGTCAGGGCGGAGCGGGGAGCCTTGCCCAGGAGGCTTGCGAGATCGCCTTCGGTAGCGTCCATGACCCCGCTCGCGATGGCGGAGAGTGTGCCCACCATCATGGGGACCTGGAAGGCCGCCGCACCGGAAACACTGAGTGTCTCGCGGGTCCGGGCCAGGGTGACCGGCTCGTAGGACACGGTGGTTCCCGTGGCATCGGTGAGGACCTCTGCGAGGTCGCAGCCGCCGATCGCCTGCTCCCCGACCAACTCGTAGATCCGTCCCACGTGCGAGGACGCTTCGGTGACGACCCGGGCGGCGACGTCGGCCAGGTCTTCCCGAGCCACGGCGGCCAGCCGCCCGCCCGCCAGCGGGACGGTGAGCTTGCCGTCGGGGTCCGTGACGGCGAATCCGGCGAGCAGTTCCGCGTAGAGGCCGTTGCGCAGGATCGTCCAGCACGTCGTGCCCCCCATCAGACGGCGCTCGGTCCAGCGGTGGGGCAGGGCATACGGCAGATGATCGCCCGCAGCGGTCAGACTGGTGTAGACGACGTGCCGGACCCCGGCCTTCTCCACGGCCTCGATCGCCGCGCCGTGCCGGGCGATGACCGTGTCGTCCTCGCCGTACCCGGCCGATATGAGCAGGAGCGTGTCGACATCGGCGAAGCCGTCCGCCAGGGACTCCGGATCGTCGAAGTCGATGCGCCGGGTCGCCAGCCCTGCGGGAACCCCTTCCGGACTGCGCGTGCCGACCACGAGGTCACCAGCCTCACCTTCCTGGTCAAGTCCCTCGCTGACTGGTCGGCCGATCACCGCGAAGCCATCGCGGCGTCCCGCCGGCGCTGGGACGCAGCGAACGCGGTGTGACCGCCCACAGGACTTCTGCGACCTAGCGCCGTGACCGGAAGCGTTCGCCGGCCCGAAGCCGGCTGCGCACTGGCCGCGCCGGTCCGATCCGTGTCAGTGGGGGAGTACGAAGCGGAAGGTGGTGTGCCCGGGGCTGCTGGTGACGGTGACGGTTCCACCGTGGGCGGTGATGACGGCGTGGACGATGGCGAGGCCCAGACCGGTGTTCCCCGTACTGCGGGAGCGGGCGTGGTCGGCGCGGACGAAGCGGCCGAAGACCTCGGGCTGGAGCTCCTCGGGGATGCCCGGACCGTTGTCGCTCACGCTCACCCAGGCACCGGTCGGTTCGGTCGTGAGACTGATGGTCACTTCGGTGCCGGGTGGGGTGTGGGTACGGGCGTTGGCGAGGATGTTGCCGATGGCCTGCTGGAGCCGGTGTGCGTCTCCGGTGACGGTGACGGGCTCTTCTGGGAGTTCGAGGAGCCAGCGGTGGTCGGGGCCTGCGGCGCGTGCGTCGTCCGTCGCGTTCAGGATCAGCAGGGTCAGATCGACCGGCTCGTGTTCCAGCGGGCGTCCCGCGTCCAGGCGGGCGAGGAGGAGCAGGTCGTCGACGAGGCGGGTCATGCGCTGTGATTCGCTGCCGATGCGTTCCAGCGCGTGTCGTACCTCGCCGGGGACGGGGACGGGGCCGTGGTGGCGCAGCGCGAGTTCGGCGTGGCCCCGGATGTTGGCCACGGGGGTGCGCAGTTCGTGGCTGGCGTCGGCGGCGAAGTGCCGGAGCCTCTCCTCGCTGGCCTGGCGGCGGGTGAGGGCGTCCTCGACGTGGCCGAGCATGTGGTTGAGGGCGGAGCCCACCTGCCCGACCTCGGTACGGGGGTCGGTGTCGGGAAGCGGCCCCGGCATGGCGACCTCGCCGCTGGCGAGCGGCAACCCGGCTACCTCAGCCGCCCGGGCGGTCACCCGCTGGAGGGGCCGCAGCGAGAACCGTACCCATAGGGCCCCGGCCGTACCGGTGACGACGAGAGCGACGCCGAACAGCACGGATTCGACCGCTTCGAGGCGGTGAACCGTCTCTTCCACCGGGTGCAGGGGCAGGCCGGTGATCAGGGTGTCCTGGTCGTCGCCCTCGACGGCCGTCACGCGGTAGGCCCCCAGAGCGGAGAGGCGGACACTGTGTCCGTCTCCGTCTACGGGGATCCCCGCCAGGGCGCGTCGATCCGCGGGCGTGAGTACGAGGGGGCGGTCGGTGGCGTCGTCGACGACGGCGGCCTGGGTGACGCTGCCGTTCAGGAGGCGGGCGCCGAAGGTCGATTCGGCCTGACCCCGGGTGTCGGGGCGGTTGTCGGCGTCGGGTTTGGCCTCGTGTTCCAGGCTGGCGGCGAACCGGCCGCCGGACGCGGACAACTGTTCGTCGAGGCGCCCCAGCAGGAAGCCGCGCAGAGCGAGGGCGGTGGTGATCCCGACGGCGAGACAGGCGAGGGCGAGCAGGGCGACGAGTCCTGCGGTGAGCTGGCCGCGCAGGGTGCGGGGCGGCAGGCGCCTCACGGGGAATCCGGCTTCAGGACGTAGCCGACCCCGCGCACCGTGTGGATCATCGGGGTGCGTCCGGCGTCGACCTTCTTGCGCAGGTAGCTGATGTAGAGCTCGACGACGTGGGCCCGGCCGCCGAAATCGTAGGCCCAGACCCGGTCGAGGATCTGGTCCTTGGACAGCACCCGGCGCGGATTGCGCATGAGGAACCGCAGGAGCTCGAACTCAGTCCGGGACAGTTCCACCGTGGCCCCGCCGCGCCTGACTTCCCTGGCCTCCTCGTCCATGGTCAGGTCCCCCACCGTCAGCCGGTGTGCGCCCGGCTCCGCGGTCATCCCGGCCCGCCGGAGCAGCCCCCGCAGCCGCGCCAGGACCTCTTCCAGGCTGTACGGCTTGGTGACGTAGTCGTCGCCGCCCGCCGTGATGCCGGCGATGCGGTCCTCGACCGCGTCGCGGGCGGTCAGGAACAGCACGCACACCCGGGGCGCCTCGTGGCGCAGGGCGCGCAGGATCTGGAGGCCGTCGAGGTCGGGCAGCATCCAGTCCAGGACCACCGCGTCGGGGCGGAAGTCACGGGCCGTCGCCAGTGCGCTCGCGCCGTCGGCGGCAGTGCGGACCTGCCAGCCCTCGCCGGTCATGACACCGGCCAGGACATCGGTGACGTCGGGTTCGTCGTCGACGACGAGGATCCGTACGGGTTCGCCGTCGGGGCGGTGCAGGAGCAAGGTCGTACGCGGTTCTTCCATGGTTCCTCCAGCATCCCCCAGCGCGGTCCGGCACAGGGCGAGCCGTTTCTCTGAGTTTCCTCTGAATCGGCGCTGAAGGCGGCCGACCGGGCGGTTTCAGAAGGTACGCAGAGGTTGGGCTGTGAGGCTGGCCGCCCATCGCCGGAGCGAATCCTCGCGAGTCCCCTTCGGAGGAGCCCCTTGACCACGACGTCCACCCCCACCCCGGAAACCCCCAGTACCCCGGAAAGGAGCCGTGGGATGCGAAGCCACCGGCGTCTGCGCCGCAGCGCCCTGCCCCTCCTGGCCCCGCTGGCGATCGGGGCCGGAGCCGCGGGAGTGCTGGCCCTGTGGTGGAGCAACACGACCGCGGTCGTCGGTCCGGCTGGGTGGCTCACCGGCGCGGGACGCATCACGGGGCTGCTGGCCGGCTACGCCTGCGCGGTGCTCCTGGCCCTGATGGCCCGCGTTCCGCTGCTGGACCATGCGATCGGTACGGACAGGCTCGCCCGCTGGCACGCGCTGGGCGGTCGCTGCACCGTGTCCCTGGCCCTCGCCCACACCCTGCTGATCATCTGGGGCTACTCACTGACCTCGCACAGGAGTGTGGTCAGCCAGACATCCGCGCTCGTCCTGCGCTACCCGGACCTCCTCAAGGGCACGGCCGGTTTCTTGCTGTTCCTCGCCACCGGGGTGCTCTCGGCCCGCGCGGCCCGCCGCAGGATGAGCTACGAGACCTGGCACTACCTGCACTTCGCCACGTACCTGGCCGTCTTCCTCGCCTTCGGACACCAACTCTCCAACGGAGCCGACTTCGTCGGCGACCGCGCCGCCCAGGCAGCCTGGTACACGCTCTTCCTCGGCGTCGCCGTGCTGGTCGCCTGGTTCCGGTTCGCGGTGCCGCTCCGTCGCGGACTGCGCCACCGCCTGCGGGTCACCGCCGTCCACCCGGAGGCACCGGGCGTGGTCTCCGTCCACCTCACCGGTGAGCACCTGGACGAGCTGGGATGCGAGCCGGGGCAGTTCCTACGCTGGCGGTTCCTGGCCCGAGGCCTGTGGTGGACCGCCAATCCCTACTCCCTCTCCGCCCCCGCCCACCCACGGCACCTGCGCATCACGGTGAAGGCCGCAGGCGGCCACAGCGCCGCTCTCGCCCACCTGGCGCCCGGCACCCGGGTATGGGTCGAGGGACCCTACGGCGCCTTCACCGCGCACCGTCGCACCGCCCCCAAGGTCCTCCTGCTGGCCGGCGGCGTCGGCATCACCCCACTGCGCACCCTCTTCGAGACGCTTCCGGGACAAGTCACCCTCGTCTACCGGGCCCGCCGCGCCGGCGACCTCGTCCTGCGCGATGAACTCGACGCGATCGCCGCCCACCGACGGGCCGCCGTGCACTACGTCGTCGACGAACCGGCCGGATACTCCTCGCCCCTCACCGCCCGGGCCCTGAGCGCACTGGTGCCGGATCTGGCGGCGCACGACGTCTACCTCTGCGGCCCGCCCGGCATGACCCAGGCCGCGATCCGAGCACTGCGCGAAGCCGGCGTGCCGGTACGCCGTATCCACCACGAGTCGTTCGCGTTCTGAGGAGAACCGCATGCGCCGAGCCGTCCTCGCCACCACCGGAATCAGCACCATCACTGTGGCGCTGCTCGCCCTCAAACCCCACCAGCTTCCCGCCCTGGCCGGCGGCACGCCGCGTACGCCCTCGGCCTCGTCATCCCTGCGCACTCCGGCGGACCCCACACCGGGCGCGTCCGCCGGCACCGGCACGTTCACGGGGGACCCCATCGACACCCAGTACGGGACCGTGCAGGTAGCGGCCACCCTCACCAAGGGAAGGATCACCTCCGTCACCGTGCTCCGGGCCCCCGACGAGAACAGACGCGACCGGCAGATCGCCTCCTACGCGCTGCCCCGCCTCACCGAGGAAGCACTCGGCGCCCAGAGCGCGCACATCGACGCCGTCTCCGGCGCCACCTACACCAGCCAGGGGTACGCCCAGTCCCTACAGAGCGCCCTGGACCAAGCCCGTGGCTGACACCGCACGCGCACTGCGCCACGTCGAGCACGTCATGGGCACCGTCTTCTCCTTCGACATCCGCGACGAGCCCACCACCGCCATCCAGCAGGCTCTCGCCGCGGCTGTGCGGCAACTCCACCAGGTCGACGAGGTGTTCTCCACCTACCGGCCCGGCAGTCACATCAGCCGGCTCGACCGCGGCGAGATCCGCCTCGCCGACTGCCCGCCCGAGGTGCACGAAGTGTTGTCCCTCTGCGCACGGGCCAGCCACGTCACCGACGGCTGGTTCAGCATCCTCCCCAGCGACACCCTCGACCCTTCGGGCCTCGTCAAGGGCTGGGCCACCGAAGCCGCCTCCCGACTCCTCCACGAAGCAGGCGCGCACCACACCTGCGTCAACGGGGGCGGCGACCTCCAGATCCGCGGCCGGGCGGCGCCGGACACCCCCTGGCGCATCGGCATCGCACACCCGCTGCGCCCCGGGGAACTAGCCACTGTCATCACCGCCGACCACGACATGGCCGTCGCCACCTCGGGCACCGCCGAACGCGGCGCCCACATATTCGACCCGCACAGCGGTACGCCCGCCACCGCGTTCGCCTCCCTCACCGTCATCGGTCCCCGGTTGACCATGACCGACGCCTACGCCACCGCAGCGTTCGCCCGGGGCTCCGGCGCACGGGACTGGTTGGAGGGGCTGGACGGCTATGAGGCGCTCGCCGTGCTGCCCGACGGCCGGAGGTGGCAGACGTCCGGATTCGCGCGCTACGGGTCGTGAGACGGGGCAGGGTCCCGCTCCCGCCCGTGGGGAACGGGCGCGCTCGAACGCCCGGTCGTCGATGCTCAGCGCGGGGAAGAGGGCGGCGACCACGATGCCCGCCTTGAAGGCGGTGTAGCCGAACACCGCGCGGAGGCTCGTGCAGCGTCGTACTGCCTGACGCGGTCGGCGAGGTCCGCGGCCACGCGAAGGTGGCCCACTTCCTCGTCGTGATGCCCGCTGCCGGGCTGAACTGCTCGTTCGCCTCGACGTGCCGCCAACGCCGTCAGGGGCGAGCGGGTGCCCCCCTTCAGCAGTCACAGGGGTCATGTCGAACGCGTATTCCCCGTCGGGCTGCGTGACTGCGGGCCCGGCGCTCCGCACGGGCAGCCGCTGCGGGGAGAGGGGGCCGGCCGGGATGGGCCCGGAGACTGACGCGCGTGGCCGACAGGGGGCGAAACGCCGCCATTGTGGGATTGCTGCGTGTCGTCCGGGTAGGCGCCCCTCGTGAACACACACACCCTGAGCACCTTCACGAAGGCCGGGCAGAGCTCGGCACTGGACACCGCGTCGGTCTGGTGGCTGACGACCCTGGACCGTATCGAGCGTGCGACGGTGGCGGACCCGGCCATCCGGATCCTCCAGCGGGCAATCCGCTCGATCCCGTTGGGTGAGGTTCGCGATGTGCTGCGCGGCAGACAGCTGGGCCATCCCGTGCATCCCGTTCTGGTGCAGGTACCGATCGGCTGCTGGCTGTCGGCCGCCGTGCTGGACGGCGTACCGGGAGCGCAGCGGGCGGCCACGACCCTCACGGCCGTCGGATTGGCCGGGGTGGGCCCGGCGGCGGTCGCCGGCTGGGTCGACTGGGCGGACTTGCCGCCCCAGCAGGCCCGGGTCGGGCTGGTCCACGCGGTCTCCAACGTGGCCGCCGTCGCCTCGTACGCGGCCTCCCTGACGGCACGGCTGCGGGGTCGCCCGGCGAAGGGCCGGCTGTGGTCGTGGGCCGGGATGACGGCCGTCGCCGTGAGCGGCGCGCTGGGCGGACACGTGGCGTACCGGCGGGCCGTCGGGGCAGATCCCGCACCTTAGGCGAAGCGGTGGCCCGGCCGCCGCACGCCCCGCAGGCGGCATGCCGACGGAGCGGTGCACGGTTTCCGCGGCGGGTCGGTGACGGACGTGCTGGTGGACGGCCGCCGGCTGATGGCCGTGGTCCGCGTACGGAAGATGGTCCCGCCCCTGGGCCGCGGCCGGCAGCCGGGGCTTAGAAGGCCGTCGCCGTGAACGGCGAGGGTCCGCCGGCCCCCTTACGAACCTCCCCGCTGACCCTCGGTCCGGCAGACGAGCCCTGGCAGCGCTGCCCAGGAGCCTGACCTCGTCCTGTTCGCACCTCATCCGGGCGCCGCGACCCAAGCAGGGCTCACCGCCGGACCCGGACCCAGGCCCGGCCCCGGCTCGGCACATGCTGCGGACGGTCCTGATGAGGCGGGGTGCCCGGACTGGGGCGCCGAAACCGGCTGGTCCGCGGCGCTGCACGCCCCTGTGGTCCGGTTCATGACTGTGTGTGACCCCACCCGGATCCACCATCCGTATGGTCCGCGAGGACGGATCCCACAGGGTCCTCGCCCTCGGTCCACCAAACGCCCACGCCGTGCGGGGCAAGACCTTGGACGTCAAGCACTTCCTCCACCCCGACGTCGGCTCCCTCACCCTCACCTACCAGGCCTTCGACGTACGCGAGGCACCGGGCCAGCAACTGGTCGTCTACCAGGCCGAACCCGCCACCCCCAGCGCCCAGGCCCTCACCCTCCTCGGCACTCTCCACGCCACCGCGCGACGGTGTTGAAGTCCCAGCTGGTGAGTGGCCGAGCAGTACGGGGCCGACGAGGAGCTGAGTACGTACGCCCAGGCGAACCCGTGCCGCAGCCGCTTGGCTGTACTCATGCACGAGACACCTTCCGTTCTGCCTGCCGACCGCTCCGCCGGGACCCGTGCCATCGCCACGGTATCGATATGGCTCACGGCTGCAACGGTGACCTTGATCCCGGTCGCCTTCATCTTCGGGTGTCTGGCCGGGATGGCCAGGGAGGTTCACCCTCAGACCGTGGCCGTCCTCATAACCTGCTGGTGGGCGTCCTGGACGGTTACCCCTTTGCTCGTGGTGGCATCGCGGCTGCCCCTGCGACACCCCACCCTGGCCATGGCACGCCGATGGGCGGGGTGGGTCGCGCCGCTCCCGCCGACGGTCACGATCCTGTTGAGCCTTCGCCTGTAGTTGACGACCTCGATACTGGTCCCGGATGCCTCACGCGCGGCTTCGAGAAACGAGCTCGGCTATATGGAGCTCGACCGCGGGGCGCCGAGGCTGGGGTGACCCGAGCCCGAGAGCAGTCGGGACGATTCCCGTATTGACCCTGTTGGCGGGCGGCCTGCCCGCTACGCTCAAGATCACGCCGCGCCGACAGGAGTGTGCGGACGAGGGCAGGTGCCCCAGGCGCTCTGGACATCACCTGACCGGCCGAGGTGCCCCCGCCGGCTGGCAGGGGTACCTCGGCGAAGTTCCACCACCCGCGCCGGATCCCGACCGGGGAGCGCGTGCATGCTGTCGTCGCCGCCCTGGGTGGGCAAAGCCCTGCCCCTCTTCCTCGGGTGGGAATGCATGCGGCCCTGAAGACCTCTGGCGAGAGGTCGGACGGCGAGGTCACAAGTAGAGCGACCTCACCTGGAAGGAGCAGCTTCGTGATGGGCGGGGTGAGCCCCCCACTGCACATTCGGCTGGTCGAGCCGTCGGCGGACCTGCTGGAGGCGCAGCTGGTAGACCGGGCCCGCGTGACCGGGCTGCAGCTGCCGGCTTAGAAGGTCGAGTGGGTGAACCAGTGGGCGAGCAGGTCGGGATCGCCGAGCAGCTGGAAGGCGTCGCTCCGGTGGTCCAGGCGGCCGTAGAGGAGCAGCAGGAGGTCGGCAGCCGTCCCCTGGACCGTGGCGTCCGCCGCGCGGAGCTCGGCGCGGTCGGTCACCAGGGCGAAGCCGTCGGGGCGCAAGCCGACCAGCCAGTCGCCGTCGCCATCGGTGCAGCTGAAGCGGATGGACCGGTCGGGGGCGCGCAGTTGGGCGGTCAGCGGTGCGAAGGGCGATGCGAACGGAAGGTTGGTGAGGAACTCGTCTATGCCGTCGACCGCCAGTACGCGGTCGATGTGCGGGGAGAGTCCGAGTGCGAGTTGGGCATCGACCCGGTGGACGAGGGTCTCGAAGAGCATGCGCCGGACCCAGAACCGGGCGTGCTGGTCGCCCCCCCAGGCCCACATCGGTGCGTCCGGGTCGGTGGCGGCGAACACCTCGGCGGCCTCGCTCGCGCTCGCGGCCAGCCAGTCCGGGAAGCCGTCGGGGTGTTCCGGCAGGCGCAGGTCCACCTCGCGGCTGGTCGGCGGCTGCTGTATGCGTCGGCGGAGCAGCTCGGTGAACCAGCGGTGCACGCTGCCGACGTGCTGCGTGAGGTCGGCGAGAGTCCAGCCGGGGCAGGTCGGTACGGGGGCGGAGAGGTCGGCTGCCCTGACCGTGGCGACGAATCCGGCGGTCTCGGCTGCGACGGCCGCTCCGTGCTGGGCGGGGTTCATGTGCGTGCCTTCCTCTGGTGGTGCTACCCCGGGTGGCGAGGATGCTTAATGAGATAGATGGTTTATGTTCTTAAGTAATGGTGAGGATGTCAACTTCCCGTCCCGTGTCAGCCCGGGCGGCGTGCCGTCTGCGCCCGGGTACGCCGAACCGGCACCGGTTCGGCGTCGGCCCCGGTGCTGCGGGTGTCAGGTGGTGCTGTCGTCGCAGTCGGCGACGAAGGTGAAGCTGGCCGAGTGGTAGTAGTCGGGGAGCTGCACGAGGTGGGTTCCCTGGCGTGGGGGTTGGGCGTCGGTCCAGTTCTGTGGGCCGAGGAGGTGTGCCGGATAGTCGCTGGCGGGGACCGGGGGAACGAAGAGCAGGCGGAACGACTTACGGTCCGGCTCGGTGGCGAACTTCCACAGTTGTTCCGTGCGGTTCGCGATGGGAAGGCACTCCGCCTGGACCACGCTGACGGTGTTGCCCCCTCTGGAGGTGCCGTCGAGGCACTTGCCGGTACCGGTGTTGCGCAGCTGGTACGTGGCGTTGCCGGCCGCGATGCGTTCCCAGCGCTGGGAGGCGTCCTCGGTGCAGACCTGGAGCTGGATGTAGGTCGCGTCAGGAGTGTCGGGTCCCACGCAGAGGCCCGTTCTCGTGTTCAGGAGTCGGAAGCCGGCGGGTCTGTTGCTGGGGGAGGGGCTGCTGGTGTCGGGAGGTGCCGTGGAGGAACTGATCTCCGTGGGGGTGGGGCTCACGGCCGCCGGCGAGGCGTCCGGGCTGGCTGCGGCCCCTGCATCGGCCGGTATGGCGGGTGGTGTTGTCACGGGCACGGCCACGGGCACGGGCACGGGTCCGGGCGCGGACGGGCGCGCCTCGTTCTCGGCGGAGGAGGAGATCGCCGTGGTGATGACGGTGGCCGTCGCCGCTACCAGGCCGATGCCCAGCGCCAGTGAACGGCTGCGGTGGGCCGAACCGAATGCAGTGGGCCATCGAGGACCGCGCCGGGACACGAAGGCGGCCCCAGGGCGCAGCGCCAGCACGCCGCCCCGGACCGTTGCAGGGGCTGGGCGCGCCGGCAGGCCTGCAGGCCACAGCATCAGCGCGCGGTACAGCACGTCCCGGTTCCAGGTGTGGACGGCCGTGAGTTCGGTCCGGGCGGTACGGCACCTCTCGCACCAGGTTGTGTGCGCGTCGAGTTCGGGGTGCGAAGCGTGGAATTGGACGGTGTCACCCAGGACGGCGGTGAGATGGCGGCAGGACCGGACGGAGGTGTGGGCGTATGTCTGAAGGTACGTCTCCCACCATCCCCTGCGGGCAGCCTCGGCCTCTGATCCGTCCGTCTCCTCGGAGGTGAGGCTGTCCCACAGCATCACCTGCCAGGATTCGGGCAGCGCCCGAAAGGAACGCAGGATGATCGAGTTCTCTTCGGCCGTGACCGCCGCGGACGCACGCTCCTCGTCACCGGGCAGCGACGCGATCCACTGGATGAAGCCGTCCGAAAGCCGTGGACCGCGCTCTCCGTCGGCCCATTGGGCGGCGGTGCGCCGCACCGCGGTCATCAGGTACGGGCGCCATGCCGCAGTCGGGCCGCTACCGTCGCGGACCGCCCGCAGCGTCCGGGCGAACGCCTCGTTCGAGAGTTGGCGTGCGTCCCGTTCGTCGGGACAGTACAGGCGGGCGTACGCGAAGACCGCATCCTCGTGACGCAGGCGGCTCTCGGATGCTGCTGCTGCGTTCCCCTGCCGAATGAGGCGTGCGAGTTCGGGCTCCGAACTCTCGGCGGCCATGGGCTCAGACATGTGCTTCCTCCTGCGTGTGTGCTGTCGGGCGGTTGTCTTGAGGTCGTGGTTCCAGCGCAGTCGGCCGCGTACGGGCAGCACGCATGCCGGGCACTGGTGACGGGCGGCGGAGCGGGCGGTCGGGCAGGGCTTCCGCACGGGCAGCAGTGACGTGAGGTGGCCTTTCGGGACGGTCCGTATCCGTGCCTCCTTCCCTTCCCGTCGCCTGTCGGCCGCGTATCCGCCGGCTCACTGTGGAGACCTCGCTGGTCGGCCCGAATAACAGAAATCTCAGCCCGCGGCACCTGCATGCCGCCCGGACGCACAGGACGACAGATGACCGGACCGGGCGGCGAACGTCCGGCCGAACGGCTGCTCGGTTCCGCGTGCTTGCTCCGCGGTCGGCCGGCGCAGCGGACCGGTTTCGGGAATCCCTGCGCGCAAAAGCGTTATGGCCGAACGAGCAGTGCGTCTCCTGTGTGTAGGCCCGAACCGTGCAGGGCTTGCACCGGCTCCGCACAGAAGGTGCGGGTCGGGTGCTGTTCGCACTGAGGAGATGAGCACTGTGAAACTGCGCCACCGTCGAGCCCTGTCGATAGCCCTTGTGTCCCTCGCCACCGTGGCCGCGGCCACGGGGTGCGGTGCGTCCTCCGCGGAAGGGCCGGGCCGCGCCCCGGCCGGCGCCATGGGGCTGGACGAGAGCGCAACCCGCGCACCGGCCGACCCCGGGCCGGATGCGGCGACCGCGACACCCTCAGCCTCCCCGTCCGTTTCGGCTTCAACGTCGGTCTCTCCGACCGCCTCACCTGCGGGAACCGTGACATCCACCCGCAGTCCGGCAACGGATTCCGCGACCCCGCGCCCCACTTCGAAGCCCGACTCCGTGTCCAAGGCGCCGTCCCGGACGACCGGCACGGCTCCCGGCGTCGGCCCGGTCGGTGCCGATCCGAGGCTGCCGGCCCGTGCGCCGTCCCAGTCCGTCAGCGAGGCGGAGGCCATGTCGTTGGAACTGCTCAACATCGAGCGGGCCCGGGTGGGGCTGCCTCCTCTCGCCCTCAAGACCGACTTGAGCGGGTTCGCCCGCAGCTGGGCGCTGCACATGCGCAACAAGGGGTTCGCGCACTCCAGCAATGAACAACGCGATGCGCTCGCCACTGGCTCACGGACCTGGGTGGGCGAGAACATCGTCTGGTGGAGCGACAAGACGATGACCGCTCAGCAGGCTGCCGAGAAGTTCCAGTCCATGTGGAGGCACAGCCCTGGCCATTACAAGAGCCAGACCGATCCCCAGTTCACCGAGGTCGGAGTCGGTCTCTACCACGACGAGACGGGCTGGTGGGGCGTGCACAACTTCTCCGACGGGCGGTAGCACGACCCGGTAGAGCGGCGCACATTCCGCGGAAGCGGCGGAAGTGGTCGTGGAACGCGTAGAGGGCGGGCGGTTGGGTCAGGAACGCCGTGCGCAGCAACGCCGCCTGCGGGCCGGGCACCCTCCCACGGGCGGTGACGCCTACCGTGTTCCAGTTGCCCTCGGCGAGCGGCGGGTGCTCCGCCTCGTGCCCGCGCGCCAGGCGCACCAGCTCCTGGGTGTCCATCCCGGCGGCGCGGGCCAAGCCCCGCTCGGCCGCACGCAAGCGTGCCGGCACGCCCAGCACTCCAGACTTCAGGGGCACGCCCGGTGACATCGCGACCCCCTTACCACGTATTGATAGGTAAGTAAGCTCTCCGTTTATTCGGATTGGCTGGATATGATCGATACCCTCACCCAACAGGGCCGCGTCGGTATTTCCCCCATGTCCTCCCCCAGAGGGCCGTGTCCGGCCGCCCGTGGGTCCGTCCCCGTCCCGCCGCACCCGAGGACAGATGTCTCCGATGGAACCCGAAGGTCCACCGAGCCCGCCGCCTGTACGGCGCCGCCGCACCGTGCGCCTGCGTACGATGCTGGTCTGGCTGGCCGTCGTCCCGACCGTGGCGATGGGTGCCCAGGTGGCCGTGACCGCCCAGCGGTTGCTGAGCCAGTCGGAGCACCTGCGCGCCGACGTGGAGGCCGGCGAGCGGATCGGCGTACCGCTGGTCGGGCTCATGAACGAGTTGCAGGCCGAGCGGGCGATGACGGCGGCGCGGTGGGCGGGTACCCCCGTTGCCGACGACGACCTGCGCGAGAAGCGGGCAGCAACGGACCGCGCGGTGGCGGAGTTCCGACGGCTCTCAGGCAGCACCAGTACGAGCAGCGGCGGCGGATCCCAGCATTCCGGGCACGTCGACGGGCACCTCGGCGAGCTGAGCGGCAGGCTCGACCAGCTGGTTGCGTACCGGAAGCGCGCGGATGCCCACAACGGCAGCGCCGAACAGGCGGTCGGCTACTACACCGGCGTGATCGACGACATCATCCGCGCGTATCAAGATGAGTTCAGCCACGCGGACGACACTGAAATCGCCCAGGAGAGCAGGCCCGCCATCGCCCTGTTCTCCGCGGCCGAGATGGTGGCGCGTGAGGATACGGCGCTCGCACTGGCCGGGCCGTCCAGGGAGCTGGCGGCCACTGGGTTCTCGGAATTCTTCGACGCAGTCGGCACCCACCGGTACCTGTACGACACCTGGATCGTGCCGTACCTGCCGCCCGCAGAACAGGCTTCGTACGAGAAGCTCACCAGTTCGGACGCCTGGCAGACCAAGCTCCGCATCGAGAACGCGGTCGTCACCAACCACCAGGACACCGCGTCCGGAGTGAAGCTGCCGGCTGATGTCGCAGGCTGGCGTGCCGCGCACGACACGTTTGCGCCGCAGTTGGCCGCACTCAGCGCGGAGCGGTCGCAGAGCGTGCTCACGCGCGCCGAAGCGAAGGCCTCCGAGCTGGAGGCCGAGGTCTACTGGCTGATCGGGGCCAGCAGCGGCGCCCTGCTGGTGGTCGCCGCGGTCGTCGTCCTCACCACGCGGTCGGTGCTGCGCCGGCTGAGTCGCCTGCACACCCGTACGGTCGCCGTCGCCGAGGAGACACTGCCCGAGGTGGTGGCCCGACTCCAGCGCGGCCAGACCGTCGACGCCGAGGCGTTGCCGGCCGTGCGCGGGCACGAGGACGAGGTCGGGCGGATCAGCGACGCGTTCGCCCGGGTCGTCGCCGTGTCCGTCGAAGGGCACCGACAGCTCGCGGCCGAGCGCCACGGCTTCGGCCTGTTCGCCTCGGGCATCGCCTCGCGCACCGGAAACCTCGTCAGCCGCCAGCTGAGCCTGACCGAGGACCTCCAGGACTCCTTCGGCCACGACGAGGCGCTCCTGGCCCAGTTGATGCGGTCCGACCAATTGACGGTGGGAATGCGGCGCCAGATCGAGAACCTGCTCATCCTCGCCGGTGGCGAGATCCCGGACCCGCACACCGAGCCCATGCGCGTCGCCGACCTGCTGCGCGAAGCCGCCGCGGAGGTCGAGGACTTCCGGCGGATCGAACGCCAGGCGCTGGACGAGACGAGCGTGCAGCCCCACGTGATCAGCCAGATCAGCCACCTGCTGGCAGAGCTGCTGGACAACGCGACCCGTTTCTCGCCCCCGCGGTCGAAGGTGGTGGTGCGCGCCGAACTGGTGGCGGACGGGCTGTCGGTCGAGATCGAGGACCGCGGACCGCGCATGGCGTCCGCCGGGTACGAGGAGATGAACCGGCGACTGCACACGGCGCCGCCGTACTCCGTCCTCGCCGAGAACGCGCACCGCCTGGGCCTCTTCGTGGTGGGCCACCTGGCGGCGCAGCTCCAGGCCCGGGTCACGCTGCGGCGCTCGGTGTACGGGGGGACCGCGGCCGTGGTGATCCTGCCGAGCGAGCTGCTGGTGGGGACCGAACGGAAGGCATCGCGGACACCGGCACCAGCCCCGGCACCAGCCCCGGCACCAGCACCAGCACCAGCACCGGCACCAGCACCGGCACCGACGGAGCCCGGGCCGGGGTCCGAGCGGGATCCGGAGCCGGCCGCCGTCCTCACCCCCGTACGCGTGCCCGGACCGGAGGTCCCGCCGGCCCCCGCCCCCATGCCCGTACGGCTGCGCACCGAGCGGGCGCTGCCCGCCCGCTCCGGACCCGGCGACGACGCGCGGCCGGCGCTGCCCGAGCGCGTCCCGCAGACCCACCTCACCCGGCAACTCCGCGGGCCCCGCGCCCCGGAGCCGGACGCCGGCCGGGACGCGGCGACACCCGAAGAGGTGGCCGACGCCTGGGCGGACTACGAAGAGGGGACCCAGAAAGTGGAAGCAGAGCTCAGACAGGATCAGCCATGACGACGACAACCAACGACATGATCTACAGCGTCCTGGACAACAACCTGAGCAGGATCGCCGGCATCCAGGGAGCCGTGCTCCTGTCCAACGACGGGATCAAGCTCAGCGCCTACCTGCTGGAGCGTGACCAGGCGGAGCGCATCGCGGCCGCGTCCTCCGGTATAGCCGCCACGATGAAGGCGATATCCAGGGATATCGACGGCGGCCGGGTCATCCGCCAGCTGGTGGAGATGGACGACCGGTACCTCTGCGTCGTCGGGTGCGGGGAAGGCAGCACCCTCATCGTGGTGACGTCCCGCAAGGCGCGGCTCGGGGAGCTGGGAGGCGAGGCCGTACGGACCGCCCAGGCGCTCGGCGAGTGGCTGGGCACCCCCGAGCGCACCCAGGCGCTGGCGTCGACGCCGGCGTCGACGTCGTAATGCCGGACGAGCCGCCACGCAGAAGTCTCCGCCGGACACGGCTGTACGCATTGACCGACGGCCGTACGGCCGCCGCTCCGGCGACCGTCCTCACGATGGACACCACGATCGTGGCGGCGGTCGCCGAGGCTGATGTCCTCAGCGGCCTGCCCACCGAGTGGCAGGTCATCCTTGCCATGTGCGCGCCGCCGGGCGGACTGGCGGTCGCCGAGATCGCCGCACGGATGCACATGCGCCTCACTCCGATGACGCTCCTCCTCGGCGAACTCGCGGACCGCGGGCTGATTCACCACCGGCCGCCTCTGGAGGGGGCCGAGACCACGAACGTCCACCTGCTCATGAAAATCAGGGACAACCTTGCCCGGATATGACACCGCCGACGCTCCTGCCCTTGCAGCGTCCCCTGTCAAGATCCTCATCGCCGGTGGATTCGGAGTCGGCAAGACGACTCTGGTCGAGGCGGTCTCCGAGATCGAGCCGCTGCGCACGGAGGAGCGCCTCACGAGCGCGGGAGTGGGTGTCGACGACCTCGACGGCATAGAGTCCAAGACACTGACCACCGTCGCGATGGACTTCGGCCGGATCACCCTCACCGACGCCGGAGTCGTCCTCTACCTGTTCGGCACACCCGGCCAGGAGCGGTTCTGGTTCATGTGGGACGACCTGCTCAACGGGGCCCTGGGGGCACTCGTGCTCGTCGACACACGGCGGCTGGACCGCGGCTTCCCGGCCATCGACTTCTTCGAGAGCCGGGGACTGCCGTTCGTGGTCGGCGCGAACTGTTTCCACGGGGAGCAGCCGTACACCGCCGAGGAGATCGCCGCCGCGCTGCACCTGCGCAACCCCGCCACGCCGGTCCTCCTGCTCGACGCCCGCTCCCGTACGGCCGTCCGCGACGCCCTGCTGGCCCTGCTCGACGTGGTCATCGCCGAGGCACGGACCGCAGCGAGCGCCTGATCGCGCATCAGGAGGGGCGCAGCGCAACGGGCCGGGCAGCCGGCATGCGCGTGATCGGCATCGGCACCGGCCCCGGGCAGTGGCTTTCGGCCGAGGACTGCCCGGACGCCGGCGCGAACGCCCGGAGCCACGGCCGGCCCGGGGCGGAGTCGGCGTCGGGGCCCGTCCGCCGGCGCCGACCCCGCCTACGACCGCTGACCGACATCGGAACCACTCGTACGGGAGCCCGGGCGACCGAGCGGCAGCAGGTACTGGATCGGCTCGTCGAGGTCGTCCAGCCCCAGCAGCTCGTGCGCCAGGTCGTCGTGCAGGCCGCCGAGCGGAATCGTGGCCAACCCGTACGCGCCGGCCGTGAGCTGGAGGGTCTGGGCCAGGTGTCCGGCCTCCAGCAGGCCCAGCCGCAGCGCCCGTAGCCCGTAGCGGCGGCGGAGCAGCCCGAGGTCCAGGTGGACGGCCAGGACGGCCGGGGCCTCGTCGATCCCGACGGAGTCCGGGTCGTCGGCCGGGCGCGAGAAGTACGAGGACAGCGCCTTGAGCCCAACGAGGTCTGGCGCGGGTCCGAGGGGAACCAGCGACCGCCGCTCCGGCACGCAGTGGTAGGTGCCGGGGGGCAGCCCCGCCACGGCGAGCGCCAGTAGCCGTACCCGCACGCTGTAGAGGGCGCCCGCGCTCGGGTACGGGCGGTGGCGCACGGTGCGCTCCGTACCGTCGGCCAGGGGCTGCCGGGACACATGGCTCGGGGCGTGGGCGTGCCACAGCACCCCGCCCAGGACGTCCGCAGCGAGCGGTCCCCGCAGCGCCCCGCGCGCCGAACTGCGCCGGTGCAGCGCCTCGGCGAGGGACAGCTCCGGCAACGGGGCTGCGGGGAGCGCGCGTTCGCCCTCGGGGCGGTACTCGGGCGGGAGGCCGGGCCGGGCGATGCTCCGCACGGCGGTGTCCTGCGCACGGCCGATCTGGAACTTGCTCTGCTCCAGGTACTGGTAGTCGGCCGCGCGCGGGCCGGCGCCGAAGAAGCCGTCCGCGTCCCCGATCTCCAGCAGGGCGCGACCCGCGAGCCGGCACACCGCCCGCTCCTCGTCGGGGGTGACCCCCAACCGGTTCAACAACATGTGGAGTTGTGAGGCCCACACCCACAGCCGGCGGTCCGCCCGTACCGGCGCGTCCGGTCGGTCCGCGGGGGGTACGGCGGTACGCAAGTGGGCGTCAGCCGCCCGCACCTGCCGGGTCCATGCCAGGAGCCAGGGCGCGGCGGAGCCGTCGTCGAGCCCGGCGCGGACCGCCTGCGCACGCCGCCCCAGGTTCGTTCGTTGGGCCGCGAAGACCGTGTTGACGCGGGTGTGGACGGCGGCCCCGGGCAGCGGACGCACTTCGGCGGCCCAGCGCCAGGAGGCGGCGTGCCGGCGCAGCCAGCCGGCCGCGGCCAGTTCGTCCAGGCCCAGGGCGTACGCCGTGGCGTGGGCGAGGTCCAGGGCGAGCCGCAGCCGGTCGGCCCGCCCGGGCACGGCGCGCAGGGCGGCGACGGCCGCACGCGTCGAGTGCACGAACACCTCCTCGGCCACCGGGAGCGCGGCCTGCCCCCCGTAGCGCTCGGTCTCCGGCTCGTACGGGGCCGCGCGCACCTCCCCGTGCCGGCCGGTCCAGGGGCCGGTGACCGGGGTGGTGCCGCCGGCCAGCAGGGCCAGTTCCGCGGCGAGTTCGGCCGCGTCTTCGGCGGGGCCGGCATCCATCGGCCCGCCGGCGGATACGGCCCGGCGGAACCTGATCCGCAGGTGCGGCCCGCCCTCGTGGTAGCGGATGAAGAACCAGGCGCCGCCGTTCGGCCCGTACCGGCCGTCCATCAGCGGGGCGAGCGCCCCGGTGATGAAGGCGTCGGTGTCCGCCCCGTCGGTGTGCAGGGTCAGATGCAGGCTCTGCCAGCCTGCTGCCGGAGCCGGAGCGAGGGTGGCTGTCGTGGCGGCGGCCGGTCCCGCCGTGGCGGGGGACGCGGACGCGTACGGGGCTTCGGTCATCGGATCGTCCTCACGGGAACGGGTGCGGGTACAGGGGGAGTTCGTCGTGGCGCAGTGGGCCGGCGGTGCGCCCCAGCTGGTGGGGCACCTCCAGCAGCCGGGAGAGGCCGAGCGTGCGGCGGTTGACGTGGCCGAAGGTCATCGGGAGGGTGCCGGGCACGATCACCTTGGCGCAGTGCAGCCCCAGCCGGTCCCGGATCCCGGGCTCGTCCTGCGTCACCGCGACCACCTCCAGCTCCTCGGCGGCCAGTCGCGCAACCGTGTCCGTCAGCAACCGGGTGAGGTCGGCCACGGGGGCGGGCGCGCCCGGCCACCGTTCCTGCCAGGGGACCTCAGGGGTGTCGACAAACAGGAAATCCAGCCGGGGCTGTGCCTCCGGCAGGGTGTTCAGGCCCACGTGGTCGTCGAGGTCGACCACCAGCTCGGGCCGGTGGAGCATGGGGCGCAGCCGCTCCGGGTCGCGCGGCCCGCCCGGGCCGGCCGCCCGGTGCGCGGCGTCCTGGACGTTGGTGACGACCTCCGCCACCGCCGCGCGGATCGCGGTACGCGGATCGTGGTGTGCCCCGGCGGCCAGGAAGGCGCGGGGAGCGTCGGGGTGGTTGCCCTCGTAGCGGCAGAACGCAACCACCGCCGGGATGCCGAGGTCGTTGGTGGCGTCCAGCAGGCCCAGCCGGTAACCCAGCAGCGCGGCGCGCGCGGCCAGGGCGGTCACCAGTGGGTCGTCGGAGGGCAACGCAACGGCGGGCAGCGGCGTGCGCGCGTACCACGCCATCAGGAAGGCGTCCCGTTCGGCTACCTCGAACAGTCCGTACAGGGCCGCTTCCTGGGGGCTGTTCCCGAGTCCGCAGCCGTTCGAGGACTCGTAGACCACCCGTGTCCGACCCGGGCCCTGCGGCAGGTCCCAGTACGCCACGTGCTCGGGCACCGCCCGGGCGCGGCCCTCGGTGAGCGACCAGCCGTACACCCAGTCCAGCTCCAGGTCCGCGTGGTAAGGGACGGTCCGGGCAGCGGGGTGTCCCTGGTGGGCCGGGTCGGGCAGACCGAGCCGGGCGGGGTCCACGGCGGCCTCCGGGCCCAGTTCTGCGAAGGACGCGCGCAGGACGGTACGGCGGCCCAGCGGGCGCATGCCGGCCAGTCGCTCCACGCCCTCGAACAGTGCCACCCGCTCGCTGGAGCGGAAGTCGGCGGAGCGCCCGTAGCCGCCGTCGTCGAGCAGACGGCCGTCCGTCACCCAGGCGGTGGTGAGGGCGAAAGCGGAGTCCTCGGTGCGGAACAGTCGGCGCACCGGGCCGAACCGCTCGTCGTGCAGTTCGGCCCGCAATTGGTCCGCGCCCGTACGGTCGTTGGGGCCGCGCAGTACGGCGGGGTCGGGCAGCGGCTGCGGCGTGGCCGGGAGCTCCGCCGCGGTGGGGGAGTCGGCCGGCAGCGGGCGGCACACCGGGCAGCCGCCGACCGGGCGGACGCGATGGGTGGACCAGGTGGCCCGGTGCCCCTGGATGACGTGGACGGTGGAGGGCGGCGGAGTCCCGGCCTCCGCGGCGGGCCCGGCCTCCAAGAGGTCGGCCGCGAGTAGCAGGGCCGCCTCCGCCAGGGGTGGTGTGCCGGTACCGCCGAGCGCCAGCCGCGGGCTCTGCCAGGGCACCCTGCCGCCCGCTGTGGCCAGTCGCTGGTACTCGGTGCACGACAGGCACGCCTGCGCCGCGGGCTCCAACACGGGGCCGATCACGGTCAGCGCACCGTCCTCGCGCACCGGCACCAGGCGTACGGGATGGGCCAGCGCGTGGCGACTGAGCAGCTCCGCCAACGCCAGCGTCCAGGAGGTGAGGTGGACGATGGCGGCGCCACCGGTGGTGTCCAGTGCCGCGGCCGGATCCAGGACGGGAACGGCGCCGGCGACGGTGGCCACGGCCGTCTCCTCCACGGCCGTCTCGTCCCCGACCGCTGCGTCGGCAGCCGTCCCGTCGGTAGCCGTCCTGTTCCTCGTCGCCCCGCTCATCGCGCTCCTCCCCACCCGGCCAGGACGGTGAACCCGCAGGCGTGCAGGGCAGCTCCGACCGGCCCGGTGGGTCCGGCTGCTCCGCTGCCCGTGAGGTCCGCCCCACCCGGCTGCTGGGACTCGGGACGCAGCCCGGTCAGCCGGGCCAGCGCCGCGCACAGCTCCGGCTCCCGCCGTGCCACCCCTGCCAACCAGCGGTCGGTCCATCCCTCGTCCGCCCAGCCCGCCGGCTCGACTCCGGCAGCCGCGAGCGGGGCCTCGGCCCCGCTGAACGCGGTGTGCACGGCTCCGGCCGGACCGTACTCGGCGGCCATGGCCCGGGTCACCGCGCCGAGCGCGGCTAGGGCCGCGGCATCGGCGGGTGTTGCCTCCACCGCACGGGCGGCCACTTTCGTGTTCCCGGGCCCCGCAGCGGAGTCCCGCACCACGGCCAGGTAGGCCCGCTCCGCACGGAACCGATGAACCGTGATCTCCATCGGAAGCTCCAGATGCCGGGTCAGCACGGTCCACCAGTGGCGGGCCTGCGGATGATCGCGCCATTCCTCCTCGCGCAGGGCGCGGCCGGGGCCGCAGCGATCTGCGGCGGCGAGGGCGAGGCGGCGCAGCCCCCGCCCCAGGGCGTGCTCGGGTCCGGCGCCGACCGCCACCGGGCCCGACGGCCCGTCGTCCAGGTGTAGTTCGGCCGCACGGCACGCTGCGGTAAGACGGGCCAGATCCGCCCGGGGCGCCCCGGCCACCAGTGGCCCCGCCGACGTCCCGCAGGCCGCGAGCGCGGCGGGCAGTTGGGGCAGCTCGCCCGCCTGCGGTGCGTCGAGCACTCCCAGGTACGGGTCGCCCAGCGCCTCGATACGGCGCAGGGCCTCGGCCAGGTTGCCGGCAGGAGCGGGTGAGGGGGCCGCGGGACCGGCCGGCCCGGCGACCCAAGGGTGGTAGGACGCGTGCGGCGGCCGGGCCTCGGCGACCAGTACGGCGGGAACGTCCGGGAACAGCCGCGGGTCCTCCTCCCGCCCGGCCGGGTCGGGCAGACCGGCCGTGGCGCACAGCAGCCGCTGCGCGGCGGCACCGGCCAGCAGGGCCGTCAGCGCCGCCGGTGCCTGCGTTGCCGTCCCGGCGGGCGCGGAACCGGTGTCGGCGCACAGACGGGCGGCGATCGAATCTGCGTCCGAACGCACCCGTTCCGGCTCGGCCGGGGCCGTGACGAAGCCGCCGTCGGCGGTACGGGCCACGGCCACGGCCACCGGCGCAGTGCCCGCGAACGCCACCACCCGGTCGGCCGGCAGGCTCGTGTCGCGGTGCACCTCCGGGCGGGTCCCCGCGCGGTCCAGGGCGCTGATCAGCGCCGTCGCGAGCGGGCCCTCGGGATCGGCTGCTGCGACGACGGGCCGTGCGGCGGCCAGGGCCGCGCCCGCCGCTCCCGGTCGGTGCGTGGACGCTCCCAGCCAGGCGGCCGGTTCGGCCGCTCCCGCGGGATACTCGGCGAGCAGGCCGTGCGCGTGCAGTTGTGCGGTCAGTGCGGCGAGTGCGGCCTCGACCCGGGGATCGGTCGGATCGAGACGGGGCCCGGGGCGGGGCCGGGACCGGTCCCCCTCCTCCACGCCCCTGCGGTCCTCGGGCCCGTGGCCGAGCCGCTCCCACAGCAGCTCCCACAGGGCGGGTAGGGCCCGGCTGCCTTCGAGCGTCACGCTCCCGTCCCGGCCGCGCAGGTGAAGGCCGGCCCGCAGGGGGGTGACCGCCACTCCGGGTCGCAGTCGCGTGCGCGGTGGCTCGGCGGCGGTCACCGCGTTCCCTCCACGGCGGCGATGACCTCGTCGATGCGCGTCTGCCACCGGTGCCCGGTGAGCCCCGGCACGCTCCGTACCACGAGGTGGGCGGCGAGGTAGCGCTCCACGGGCCGGACGTCGCAGACGGTGAGGAGCCGGTACAGCCCGTTCGTACAGGCCCGGTAGACCAGGTAGTCGGGGCGGCTCCACATCGTGCCCTGCGGGTCCGAGCGGTGCAGCCGCCGGTGGAAGTCGCTGTACCGGGTGCGTACTTCCCCGTCCCAGCGCTCGGCGGTGGCCCGGTCGCCCAGGGCCGCGGCCCGGTCCCGGTACTCGGTGGGCACGCCGGTGAAGTCCGCGCCCGCCGTGAACCGTTCCTCCGCGATCCGCCAGGCCTGGGCCGACCAGTCGGCCCAGGCCCGCTCCCAGCCGGCCGCACCGCCGTCCGCTATCCGACCCACCAGTGCGGAGATCCGCCCGCCCGCGGCCTCCCACCGCCGATCGAAGGCCGCCCGCAGGTGCCCGTCGGGGTCCTCGTGGACGAAGAAGTCCTCCAGGTGGGAGACGTACGAGTAGTGGCCGCCGACGAGTCCCTCGGGGTGCGCGGCCCCGTGGGCCGCCAGAGCCACCACCGCGAGCTCGACCCGGGCGGCGGACGCGTCCGCGCGCTCGCCGAGGAAGGCGGTACCCGCGTGGAGGGCGGGCAGGCCCAGGGCCAACAGGTCCTCGCGCAGCCGCACCCCGTCCGGGCCGAGCAGTGCCACCAGGGAGGACAGGTCCACCGGCTCCACCCGTACGGTGTTGTCAGCTACGAGCGGCCCGTACGGGGGCGGGATCAGCTCCGCCCGCCCCGCCACTGCGGCCTGCGCCAGCAGCTCACGTCCGTCGACGGCGGCCCGCGACGGGTGGGAGGCCGCGCGGGCGCGCAGCTCGGCGGCGGTGCGCTCGGCCGCGGCTGCCACCGCGCCGGCGTGGCCGCGCAGCCGCAACCGCAGGTGGGGGCCGTGCAGCCAGTGGCGTTCGACGTGAACGGTCAGCCCGTCCGTGCCGGCCCGCCGGGCGAGGGGCAGCACGGCTTCGCGCAGCAGGGGCGCCTTGACCGGCTCGTAGTGGTAGACGACCACGTCAAGGGCTGTGCCGGTGCCGGTGGTGTCGGTGGCTGTGGCTGTGGCTGTGGCTGTGGTCGAGGCGGGCTGGGCGGGGTCCGGGCCGGTGGCCGGGGCGTTCATCGGGTGCCTCCTCGGCGGATGACGGGCGGGTGGCGGGCGAGGCGGCGGTGGGGCCCGCCGGGGCAGGTGGACGGGACGGCTCGGATGGCGCGGGTGGCTCAGCCGGACCGGGGTGTGCGTGCGGGCCGGTAGGTCTCGGCGATCAGCTCCACGGCACGGGCGGGGTGGCTCCGGCCCCCGAAGACGGGCAGGGACTCCTCCAGCACCACGCCGCGCGGGTGACGGGCCAGCCAGCCGGAGAGGCAGCGCAGGTGCAGGGCGCTGCCCAGGTCGAGGGCCTGGGGCTTCGGCGCGCGCAGACTCCGTACGAAGTCCTCGACGGCCCGCCCGGCGGGTGGCTCCGGTACCGGGTGCAGGAACAACTGCTCGGGCAACCCCAGGAGGGCCCGCCAGTGGGCCGTCGCGGCGGCCGGGATCTCGCCGGGGTCGGCCATGAGGTCGGCTCGGAGCACGGCCAGTACCCCTTCGGGCAGGTGCCAGCGCCGTCGGGCGAGCACCACATGGCCGTGCCGAAGCCGGGGGGTGTGCAGCACTTCGCCGCCGGCGACGGCCAGGGTGCGGCGGGGCAGCAGCTGCCGGAAGTCCACGACGCCGCCCGGGTGGTCGCAGAGGAACGGCGCGAGGCGCTGCGGGAGCATGACCGGGGCGAGGAAGCCGAGGTAGAGGACGTCGAGGGGTTCGCCGGTGTCCCGGAGGCGGAGCCGGAGCTGGTCGGAGGCCGGGTCGTGGACCAACTCCACATCGGCCTCGGCGAACGCGCTCCGCTGCCGGTCGGGGCCGATCTCCGCGCCGACGAGCAGCGGGTGCAGGTTGGCGTTGAAACCGCCCACTGGTCGGATCTGGGCTGCCCGGGCGCCGTCGCCCAGACCGTGGCGGATCTCGCGGGCCACCTCCGCAGTGGCACCGTGGGGCAGGCCGTCCAGGAAGCGGCTGCTGAAGCGGCCCCAGCCGCCGTAGACGTGGTTGACGCACAGCACGCCGCCGGGGACGGTGCCCTCCGGGCGATCGACCGTTGCCGTTGCCGTTGCCGTTGCCGGAGCCGGCTCCGGGTGCGGATGGCCGGACGGTACCGCGCGCTGGAGGAACCACGAGTAGCTGAGCGGGCGGGCGGCGCTCCAGCCCGGCAGCCGGGCGGCGAGCCCGCGCACTGCTTCGGCGGGCAGCACGACCTCCTCTGCCCAGCTGCCCGGTTCGGCCGCGGCGGCGGTCCGTACCCGCTGTACGAACTCCGCCCGCAGCCGGGCCAGTTCGGCCAGCTCGCCGGAGAGCCCCGGATCGTCGGCCGGTCGGCCGGCGAGGCGTACGGCCTCCTCCCACGCGGCGGCGGTGTCGGCGCCGAACTCCCACGGGGCCGGGCAGGTCCCACCATGTCCGTAGCGGGCGACGAAGCGCTCCAGCGCGGCCCGCCGCATCACATGTCCGAGGTCGAACAGCTCGGCCAGGGAGGTCAGTTCACCGAGCGCGACCCGGTCCGCGTCGGTCAGCCGGCCGGTGGGGAACAGGTCGGCGGTACGCATGCCGAGCCGGCCGGACGCGGGTTCCGCCGTCGGGTGTCCGGCGGCGAACACGTCCTTGCAGTGCACGTCCTCGGAGAGCACGTTCAGCGGGGCGGCATCGGCCGGGACGGGCCGGCCGGCGTCGGCCAGAAGGCTGCGCCAACAGTCGGCGAGATCGGCGAGCAGGGCGGGCCGATCCTCGGCCCGGGCGTGCGCGAACCGGGCGGTATCGGCAGCGAGCCGGTCGATACGGTCGGTCAGGGCTGCGTCCTCGGGCCACTGGCGCAACCAGTCGGCCAGCGCCCGCAACGGGGCCGGGTGCTGCGGGTCGACGGGTTCCACGGGCACCAGCAGTCCGCTGTCGGCGAGTTGGCCGAGGAACCGGCCGACGGCGGGGTCCGCGCAGGAACGGTCGAGGGCCGGGCCGAGTCGGGCTGCCAGCCCGTCGAGGGTCGCGGGCGTGGCCGCGAGCGCGTCGATCGCGGTCAGGGCGGGGCGGGCTGCGAGCTCGATCGTCTCCTCGTGGGTGACGAGGTACCGGCCGCCCGCGAAGATCGTGCGGTCCCGGGTGTAGCGGGCCCGGCCGTCGGCGGTGGGCCGCGCACTGCTGGTCATGCGGTGGGGGAGCGTGCGCCGGCGGCGCGGTTCGTCCAGCAGCGCGGTGACCAGCGCCGTGACGAGGGTCCGGTTCTCCCGCACCACGGACCGTAGCGCCGGCACCGGCTCCGGCGGCAGGGCCGGACCGTCCGCTGCGGCGGCTGCGCCACCGGCGCCCGCACCGCCGGCCCACCCCACGGCGGTGAACCACGACAGCGGGCTGGTTTTCGTACTGGCCCGCAGGGCATGCCGCAGTACCGAGGGCTCCTCCTTGCGGGCCCTGCGCCCGCCCTCGTCCCTGGCGGCCCGGGACACCGCGCGCAGCAGGTCGGCGCTGGTGAGAGCTACGGCCCGGGCGAAGCCGGGGGAGCGGCACAGTTCCGCGAGGGCGGAGCGCTCGGCGGTCAGGGCGTCCGGGGCGGCCACGGCCAGGTCCGCGAGGAGTGCGGCGCGCCGCTCGCGCAGGGCGAGCCAGGTGCCGAGCCGGGGTACCCGCGCGGGTAGATCGCCGAGCCGGGACAGTAGAGCCGGGCGGGGGGTACGGCCGTTGTGCAGCGCACGGCGCAGCGGGAGCACCACCTGGCGGTGGAACTCCTCGTGATGGCCCGGCCGGGAGGCGAAGAGGTCGTCGCACAGGGCCGGACGCAGCGCGTCCTCCTGCGCCGCGAGGGCGGTGAGCCGGCCGAGCAGGCTCCGTACGCGCGCGGCCTCCTCCGGCTGTGCGGGGTGGGCCGTCACCGTGGTGCGGACCAGTGCGTACGGGGCGGTCCGGACAGGCGGCCCCGCCGACGGGCGGGCGGTCCCCGACACGGGCGCGACGTGTGGCGGTGCGGCCGGCTGGGCGGGGTGCGGCATGGCGGGCTCCCGTGGTGCGGTCTGGTCCTGTGAGCTGTCTTCCGGCTCGGGCCGCAGCCCGTGCGGCCGACCTGGTGGGCCGGCCGCACGGGAGCGGTCGCGTCACCGCCGTCAGACGACGGGCGTCTCCACCTGCGGCTGGGCGCAGGAGGACGAGCCCTGGCAGGAGCAGGAGCCCCAGGAAGCGCCGTTCTCGGGCAGTGCGGCGGTGTCGCTCAGCGCGGTGACGGTCAGCTCGCTGAGGTCGAGGTCGAGGTCCAGATCGAGGTGGTTTGAACCGGTAGTGGAAGATGTTTCGGACATGGCGAATTTCCTCTCGTTTCTGTGGGACTTCTGAGGGGATGCGGAACCGCGAAGACGGCGTCGGCTGGCCGGCGCCCGCGGCCGACGGCCGGAGTGCCACCCGGGAAAAGATGGTGCGTGGTCGGGGGCATCCGGATGAGCGTCCTGGTGCAGCACCGAGTCTCTGCGTCGGCACGGACCAACGGCAACTCCCCATGGCACGTTGGCCTGTTGTCCCGTCCTGATACGTCACCTTGCGGGCAGGCCACCGGCCTCCCGGCGGTACCCGAGTGGCCTGTTCCCGCGTCCGTTACGGCGGTGCACGCTCCACGCCGCGATGGCAATCGCTGCAGGTGGCCCCGGGAAGGGGAGTGCGGGAACAGGAGGTTCCACCGGACGACCGAACCTGGCCGCGGCCACTTCGCACCGTTGGCAGGCAGCCCCGGCGGTCCTTCACGGGCATGGCGAACCGGTCAATCTCCGGCGGCCCGGAGCCCCGGCCACGCAACACGCGGGCGCGGCCCATAGTCAGCCGGGGGCAGTCCGCCCTGCTCGGGATGCCGGACGGGCAGAGGCGGCCCGGTAGTCGACCCACGCCTTCCCGGACGGGTGAATTCGGGTAGCCGACCGCTCCCGGATGCCGGGAGGACCGTTGGGCTGGGCGGATAGCCGGATGATCGCCTTTCGGCCGTCCCCTGCCATTCCTGTGCACGCGCTTGAGGAGACGTCCCCTTGGTTACCGCTGACCTTCCTGGCCCTGATTCACTGCTGCGCCGCACGTTGGGGGAGTGGCGGATCGGGTTGGTGGCGTGGCGGCTACTGGTTCTGCAGACCGCGGATCCGGCGGTCGCAGCCGGAATGGCCAACTTCTCCACCTACCGCGCGCACCCGTGGCGGCGCATCGAGCACACCATGGACAGCGGGAAGCGGCTGTTCTTCTCCGACCGTGAAGGGCTGCGCCGTGAGGTCGCCCGGCTGGAGCGCACGCACCGCCGTCTGGCCGGCACCGACGAGCAGGGCAGGCCGTACACAGCGTTGGACCCGGCGGTGCGGGTGTGGGTGCTGGTCACCTTGTACGAGTGCATGACGGCGATGCGGGAACTGTCCGGACGCCCGCTGGCGCCGCATGAACTGGACCAGATGTACGCGGAGTTCCGCACGGTGTGTGCCGAGTTCGGCTTGCCCGACGACCTGTTCCCCGCCACGGCCGCGGACGTGCCCGCGTACATGGACCGCACGATCCGCTCGCGCCTCGAGTACGGCGAACCCGTGCGCTACCTCCTCTTCGACATGCTCCGTGAAGCCCCCGCACCGCGCCGCCTCGGTCACCTGACGCCCGCCTGGCCGCTCCTGCGCACGGTGGCCGCCCACGTGATCGGTGCGCTGACCATCGCGGACCTGCCGGAAGCCTTCCGCGAGCGCTTCGGCTTGCCCCGCACCCGCCGCGCGGCCCTGCTGTCCTTCAGCCTGCACCGCGGTATGCGCGTGCTGATGAACGCGCTGCCCGAGCACCGCCGCTACCGCACCCCACTGGCCGGTATCCCCTCGACCCCGCAGCCCCCCAGCGACCGTCCTTCCCCGCCGGAGCCAAGCGTCGTCCGGCTTCCCGCACCGCGCCGCCGCAAGAGTGCTGATGCCCGTCCGGCGCGCCTGCAGACCTTCTTCCAGCAGGTCCTGGACCAGACCGGCGACGGCCGCATCGGCTCGGCCGACCTGCAAGCCATGGCACACAACGTGTGCTGGCCGCTCGAACTCCCCCCTGAGCGCGAAGCCAGCGTCTATGCCGCCTTCGAGACCTGGTGGCAGCACCTGCGGACCAGCATGGATGCCGACGGCGACGGACAGGTGACCTGCGAGGAGTTCGTGACCGCCATGCTCACCGGGATCGACGCCGGGTCGGCCTATCTCGAGCAGGGCCTGCACGTCGCGGTACGGGCGATCTTCCACGCCGCGGACACTGACGGCAGCGGACACCTGTGCGCCGATGAGTACCGAACGATCTTCGGTGGCTCCCGGGTCCACCCCGCCGAACTCAACCACGGCTTCCGCCAGCTCGACCACGACGGGGACGGCCGCATCACCGAAGACGAATTCGTCCGGGCCTTCACCGAGTACTTCACCGCCCGCACCGACAACACGGCCGGCAGCCAGCTCCTCGGGCGCCCGTAACGGCGGTTGCCGGGCCGCCGAGTCCGCCCTCGGGCCGCCGAGTCCGTCCCCGGCCCCGGCGCGCCTCGGTGCGCCAGGACCGATTTCCCCTCACGGAGGAAGGGCATACGCCGAGGGCCCCGTACCGCCACCAGGTAGCGGTACGGGGCCCGTTGCGGCCGGTGCCCAAGGGCCGGCGAAGAGTTACGAGAGTGGTGCGGTCCTCGTCACCAGGTGCCGGGTAGGGTCTGCCAGCTCAGGAAGCCGTTCTCGAAGCCGCCGTCGGGGCGGCTCTTGAAGGTGAACGTGCCCGACGCGCCGCTCGCGTAGTTGTACAGCGAGGAGATGTCGTCCCGGCCGTCCCCGTCGGAGTCGCCCGAGAGCGGGGTGCTGGCGCTCGTGCCGTACCAGCTCCCCTCCGGGGTGTCCCAGCTGCGGACCGGGTCCGCGACGGTGCCGTCCGACTTGGCGAGCAGCGTCGACAGCGAAGCGTGGCCGTCCCCGTGGTCGTACATCAGGGCGGCGTCGGCGCGGCCGTCGCCGTTGTAGTCGCCGGCCGTGAACTTGATCTTCGCGTACTCCCACGCGCCGCCCGCGGGCTGGGACCACGACTTCACCGGGGCGCCGACACCGCCGTTCGGCTGGGCGAGGAAGGTGAAGACCGCGACCCCGCCGGCCGTGTAGCCGTACAGGGCGACGAAGTCGTCGCGCTTGTCGCCGTTCATGTCGCCGACCCGCCACGTGGCGTGGTCGATCCACCAGTTGCCCGCCGGCGTCCGCCAGCTGGCGAGGGCGGAGTTGAAGGAGCCGTCGCCCTTCGAGGTCCAGGTGTGGGCCCCCGCTTCGCCGTTGCCGTAGTCGTAGACCATGGCGACGTCGGCCTTGCCGTCGCCGTTGAAGTCGCCGGCGAGCGGCTTGGCCCTGGCCCACTCGAAGGTGCCCGCGGCGGCCGTCAGCCCCTTGACCGGGGTGAAGGTGCCCGTGGTGTTGGAAAGGAAGCTCCACAGGGCGTTGGAGCCGTCGGCGTAGCCGTACATCGCGACGATGTCCGCGCGGCCGTCCCCGTTGACGTCCCCGGCCACCCACTTGGCGCGCTGGTAGGAGAAGCCGCCCTTGGTGCTGGTCCAGCGCACGGTGGGCGCCTCGTAGCCGCCGCCGGGCAGCGCGTTGAACACCCATAGGGCGGTGGTGTTGTCGCCGTAGTCGTAGACGGTGGCGATATCGCTGCGGCCGTCGCCGTTGAAGTCGCCGGACAGGTCCGTGCGCAGGTGCGCGGTGCGGTCGTTCGGCTGGTGCTCCACCGTCGCCCCGGTGGTGCTGTTGGCCCGGATGTAGCCCTTCTCGAAGTCCTCGCGCACACCGCCCGCGACCTCGTACTCGTCGGAGGTCGGGTAGCCCAGGGTGCTCTTCTCCGCGCCCATGGCGATCCACCGCTTGCGGACGGAGCCGAAGACCGACCAGGAGCCGTTGCCCTTGGTCCAGTAGATGGAGGCGGTGGCCTCGGGGTCGGAGCGCTTGCGGAAGTGGTTGAAGCGAGCGACGGATCCGTCGCCGACGTTGGTCTCGTCGGTGATCGGATAGCCCAGGGGGCTCGCCGGGCCACCGAGGGAGACGTACTTGTTGTAGACCGAGCCGTGGACGGACCAGGCGCCGGTGTCGGACGACCAGTAGATACCGCCCTTGCCGCCCGAGGCGGAGTAGAAGGTGGAGAACCGGCCGGAGCCGTCGAAGGTCGGGGCTTCGTCTGAGGTCGGGTAGCCCAGAACGCCCTTCTCGCCGCCCATCGCGAGCCACTTGGCCCGGATGCCGCCCCACACCATCCAGGCGCCGCTGCTCGGGTGCCAGTAGATGGAGCCGTTGTCGCTGGTCTGGCCCGGGCCGCGGAGGTTGACGTAGCGGCCTACGCCGTCGGCCGGGACGAGCACGTCGGTGCTCGGGTAGCCGACCGAGGTGCCGCCCTTGGCCAGGTACTTGGCCAGGATCGGACCGCACAGGGTGTGCGTGCCGGTCGCGGAGGAGGTGAAGGTCTGGCACTCCGACCACGAGGTGCCGCCGAGTACGAGCTGCCGGCCGGCGCCGAAGGCCGAACCGCCCGCCGGGGTCTGCCCGGGGAACTCGGTGATACGGCCGTTGCCGTCACGCGACCACAGGTCGGCGAAGCCGTTGGCCTCGAAGTCGCCGTTGCTGGACAGGTGCGCGTAGGCGGCTTCGGTGAAGCCGCTGCCGATGGAGGTCGTACGGACCGCCGGGTCGGCGAAGACCGACAGGTCGGCCGCGGTGGCCGCGCCCGGCTCGGTGGTGACGCGGCTGGTGTACTGGTGGATCTTGCCGGTGACCGTGTCGCGGGCCCAGATCTCGGGCAGCCGGTCGCCGTTGAGGTCGCCCGGCGCCATGACGGTCATGTTCTTCCAGTCGGCGTTGCCGAGCAGGATGGGCTCGCCGAAGGCGTCGAGGAAGCCGACGGCGGAGCCGCGGTACAGCCACAGCTGGTCACCGGTCTTCACCAGCAGGTCCGGCTGGTCGGCGTCGTCGACCTTGCCGTCGCCGTTGTCGTCGTCGATGCTGCCGATCGCGACGGCCTGGTCCGCGTCGGCCCAGTGGTCGTCCAGGTCGGGGTTGCCCACCTGGAGCTCGATGCGGTTGGCGTCCGCGCTCTCCAGGTCGCCGTCGCCCTTGCCCGGGTAGACGTAGAGGTTCTTGCGGGAGTTGTCGGGGCTGGGCCGCAGGGCGACGAGGTCCTCGTAGTAGTCCTCGTTCCAGCTGCCGCGGTGCGTCAGCGAGGCGGCGTCCGCGAAGGAGCCCTGGTCGAGCTGGCGGGACAGGTCGAAGGTGCCGTCGCCCTTGCCGGGGTGCATCCACAGCAGGCCGGAGCCCGGGTCGACGCTCCAGATGTCCACGGTGCCGTCGCCGTTGAGGTCGCCGTGCTTGTCACGGGTGGCCAGGCGCTTGGCGTAGAACAGGTATTCCTTGAGGTTCGAACGGTTGCCGGACGCGTCGAGGCTGTGCACGAACAGTCGCTGCGGACCGGCCGTCGTCGGTGTGTACTTGATGTCCACCGAGCCGCCGACCGTGGTCGGGGGGATCTTGTTCACCTTCGGGCTGGAGTCGGTCCACCACTCGAAGGCGGTGACGTCCTTGACCCCGTTGGCGCTCAGGGTGAAGGTTCCCTCGGAGCGGGCGAAGCCGGTCTTCTCCGGGTCGTCCTCACCCTCCGGGAACTGCTTCGAGGTCACCAGCGGTGTACGGTCCGGGCGGGTCCGGTCGATGGTGAAGACGCACTGGCCGGCCCAGGGGCCGGCCGGGCCGACGTGGTCGAGGGTGCGCACGTCCCACCGATAGGTGCCGTTCAGGTCCTTGGCCGGGATGCGCAGCTGCGCGACGTTGCCGTTGCTGGCTTTGATCGTGGCTTTGGTCGGGGTGGAGGCGCCGTTCTTCCAGTAGTGGAACTCGGCGGCGAGGGAGACGTCCTGCTTGTCCTTGTCCTTCACCCGGGCGCGCAGGACGATCTGGTCGGTGGTCCCGATGACCCCGCCCGCGCAGGGCACCGACGGGTCGGTGGAACGCTCCGTGATCTTGTCCGGAGTGGTGTTGAACGTGGTCGAGACACGGGCGCTGTTCGGGTCGAACTTCCGCCAGGAGACGTCGACGGTGTCCTTCGCGGCCTTCAGGCCGAACGTCCAGGTGCCCCAGTGCTTCTGCGCGGCCGTCGCGACCGCCGACTTCACGTTGAGCTCGATCACGTCGCCGTCGCCGGGACAGTTGCGCCCACCGTAGGACTGGCCGCTGGAGTCGACGAGCCGCTTCCAGTCCGGCTGGTTGTTCCAGGTGGTGGACTTGGAGATGGTGCCGGTTTCCCAGACCTGGATGTCACCGGACTTGCAGCTCCAGGAGCCCGCCGACTTCTGCTTGATGCGCAGGGTGGACTCGATGATCTGCTTGTCCCAGTAGTCCTTCATGCCGACCTGGAAGAAGGTCTTGGCGCAGATCACGGCGTTGCCGTTGGCGGCGTCCTTGGCGCAGCCGACGCGGGCGTCCTTGCTGAGCGTGCCGCCGTTCCAGTAGTTCGTGTTCGGCGAGGACGGGAACGCGTTGTGCTTGTACGCGATCGTCCACGCCTGCTTCCAGGCGTCCCAGGTCGGGTCGATCACGACCGGGTACGTGGTCCCGGGCGCCTTGAGCAGGTTCTGGTCCGGCGTCAGGGTGAGCGTGGTGCCGCTGAGCCGGACCCCTAGGTCGGCCTGCTTCGCACCGGTGGTGACGCCCTCGACCGGCGCCGGGAGCGCGTCGGCCGGGGCGGACCCGGCGGCGGGCTCGGTGGCGACCGCGGGGGCCGCGGCAGCCCCGGCCGAGCGCAGGGACTTGGCGGCGGGCACCGGGGAAGCCGGTGCGGTGACCGCGGCCTCGGCCTTCTGCCCGCCCGCGTCCCACATCTGCGGTTTCGCCGAGCCGAAGACAGTCTGCCCGGCCGGGTCCACGGCCCGCAGCTGCCCGTCGGCCTCGGCACGTACGGTCAGCCCCTTGGTCTTCAGGCCGAACGAGAGCGAGGCCAGGGCCGGATTGCCGGCGGCCTCGCGGGTCTTGACGACGAGCGCGTGCGAGAAGCTGTCCACGGTCGCGCTCACCCGCAGGTCCACGCCGGGCAGCACCTCCGGGTAGACCGCGCTGCTGCCGTCGAGACGGGGCTCGGGAAGCGGCGCGGGCCAGCTCAGGGCGACGTCACGGCCGTTCTCCGACATCACCGCGAGGGGGGAGTCGCCGCCCCCCGAGAACGTCAGCCCGATCGCGGTCGCCTTCGGTGCGAGGCGGCCGTCGGCGCCTTTGTGCAGGGTCGTGTCGACGGGAATGAGCCTTCCGCCCTGGCGGACCCGCACCGGCACCAGCGAACGCTCTGCTGTTCTCGTGCCGTTCGGATTGGCCCACACCTCGTCGGTCTCAGTGCGCTGGCCGACGATTTCGACCGGCTTTCCGGTCCGCTTCGCCTCGGCGGCTGCCTTCTCGGCTTCGGCGGCGGGCGCCGACCGCCCGGCGGCAGGGCCGGCGCCGGTCGCCGCGGCGGCGAGGGGCGCGGTCCCTATCAGGCCTGCGGTCAGGGCCAGGGTCGTGACCAGCGCCGACGCCCGCAAGCGGGGCTGGCCGGTGGCGCGGAGCCGCGCCAGGGGTGGTCTCACGGAGGTTCCTCGTAGTCGATCCGGGCGCTCAGGAGGCCTTCCTGGGCACGGATGGCTTGATCAGTCCGGGCGAGCTTCTCATGACCTGTGGCCCCACCGGAATAAACGGAATAGGAAATTCCCATTCCGGCCACTTTCTGTCCGACTTTGCCTCGACTTGGCATGTGCTTTGCGGTGTCGAATTTCCGACCGGGCGGTGTCCGGAAATGTGGCGCAGCCCTCACTGTTACGGTCTTGGATAAACCTTCGAATAGTGTGTACTTTTGTGCATGCGTGACCTATGACGGAACCCAATTTGCGAAATCGAAATTGGTACGCTAGGGGCGGAAAGCGCAGACGCGCGCTGGGCTGGTCGGTACCAGCCCTGGCCGTCGCCCTGTGTGTTACCGGGCTCGCCTCGCCGCCGGCGTCCGCGGCCTCCAAGACCACTCCGCCCGCACTGCAGAAGCTGACCAAGGTCGGCGGCAAGCCGGTCACCGGCAAGCCCGCCCCCACACCCGGCGAGTCCCAGCGCAACAAGTGGACCGCCCCGCCCAAGGTGGCCTGGCCCGCCGCAGGTTCGGCCGAGGTCCAGCTTCCCGACCCGGGCTCCGCACCCGCCGACGGCCGCTCCCGGATACTCTCGGCCCCCGCTGCGGGTGGCCCTGCCGCCCCGCAGACCGGCTCGGCCAAGGCCGGGAAGCTGCCGGTGCGGATCGCCGCCGCAGCGCCGCAGAACCGTGACGCCGCGCAGACCCACAGCGCCCCCCAAGCGCTCACCGCTGCCTCCTCGGAGCGGGCCGCCCCGGCCGTCGACACCCCGGTCAAGGTCAAGGTCGACCTGCTCGACCAGGCCCAGGCCAAGAAGGTGGGTGTCCCGGGCGGGCTCCTGATGGCCGTCACGCGGACGGACACCCGCGCCGGTGACGCACCCGTCTCGGTCGAGCTCGACTACAACGCCTTCAAGAACGCGTATGGCGGCAGCTGGGGTTCCCGGCTCCGCTTCACCGCACTGCCGGCCTGCGCGCTGACGACGCCCGAGCGGCCCGAGTGCCGCACGGCCACCCCCGTCAGCACGAGGAACGACCCGAGTACGGGCACGCTCACGGCCACCGTCGACACCGCCGCACAGCCCGGCTCCGCCCCCGCGACCGGCTCGTTCGCCACCAAGGGTGCCCGCTCCTCCACGCCCATGATGCTGGCCGCGGCCGCCGCGGCCGCCCCGATGGTGCTGGCGGCCGCACCCAGCGCCGACGGCGCCAACGGCACCTTCAAAGCCACCTCGTTGAACCCCTCCGGCTCCTGGCAGGCGGGCGGCTCGGCCGGTGACTTCTCCTGGTCCTACCCGCTCGAAGTGCCGGCCTCGCTCGGCGGCCCGAGCCCGTCCCTGGCCCTCGGGTACTCCAGTGCGCAGATCGACGGCCGCACCTCGGCGTCCTCGCAGCAGACCTCCTGGGTCGGCGACGGCTGGGACCTCGGGTCCAACTTCATCGAGCGCTCCTTCATCCCCTGCAGCCAGGACAAGAAGGAGGGCTCCGGGTTCAACAACCCCAAGGACGACACGGGCGACCTCTGCCACGCCGTCTCCACCGTCACCATGTCCCTCAACGGCGGCTCCACGCAGCTCGTCCGGGACGACAAGTCCGGCGTCTGGCGCCCCTCAGACGACGACAGCTCCCGCGTGGAGCTGCTCACCGGCGCCGACAACGGCGACAAGAAGGGCGAGCACTGGCGGGTCACGACCCCGCAGGGCGTCCAGTTCCACTTCGGCCTGAACAAGGTACCGGGCTGGAGCACGGGCAAGCCCGTCACCAACTCCGCCCTCCTCGTACCGGTCTACGGCAACCACCCGGGCGAGGACTGCTTCAAGGCCGGCGACTTCGCGAACTCGGTCTGCGACCAGGCCTACCGCTGGAACCTGGACTACGTGGTGGACCCGCGTGGCAACGCCATGACCTACTGGTACCAGAAGGAGGTCAACCACTACGGGTCGAACTACAAGATCGCCGGCGGTTCCACCAACCGCGCCTACGACCGCGGGGGCTGGCTCGACCACATCTCCTACGGCCTGCGCAAGGACAACCTCTTCGCCAACGCCCCGGCCCAGGTGCAGTTCACCGTCGCCGAGCGCTGCCTGAAGTCGAAGGACTTCGACTGCGCGGAGGACAAGCTCAAGCCCGAGGTGGACTGGAACATCGCCAAGATGTGGCCCGACACCCCCGGCGACCAGCTGTGCGCGGCCAAGGAGGAGTGCAAGGCCCGCTTCACGCCGACGTTCTTCACCCGCAAGCGGCTGACCGAGATCACCACCGAGGTCTGGAACGGCACCGCGCACCAGCCCGTCGACACCTGGAAGCTCACGCAGGACTTCCCGCAGACCGGTGACGGCACCGACTACCCGCTGTGGCTGGCCGCCGTCCAGCACACCGGCAAGAACGGCAAGGAGATCAGCCTCCCGCCGGTGGCCTTCCGGGGCAAGCAACTGCCCAACCGCGTCGACGGCATGGACGACGGCAAGCCGCCGTACCTGCGCTACCGCATCGAAGCCATCGACACCGAGACCGGCTCCACGGTCAACGTGCACTACCGCGCCCCGGAGTGCCGGGCCGCCAACCCGAGGGTGATCCCCGCCTCCCACGAGTCGAACACCCTGCGCTGCTACCCGGTCATCAGCGAGATACCGGACCCGAACGACCCCAAGCGCGAGAAGAAGCTCTACGTCACGGACTGGTTCCACAAACACGTCGTCGACCAGGTGCAGGAGGAGGACCGCAACGGCAACTCCCCGACGCGGGTCACCGAGTACCAGTACCTGGGCACGCCGGCGTGGGCGTACGACGACGAGACCGAGACGATGCGCCCCCACACGCGCACGTGGTCGCAGTGGCGCGGCTACGAACGCGTGCGGACGCTGATCGGCGCGGCGCCGGACAAGCGGTCCCTGACCGAGACCCTGTTCTTCCGCGGTCTCGACGGCGACCGGGCCGCCCCCTCGGGCGGCAAGCGCTCGGTGAAGGTCAAGGACTCCGAGGGCGTCGAGATGGCGGACCACCGCCTCTTCGCCGGCCAGACCCGTGAGGTCCTGGCCTTCAACGGCGAGGGCGGCGCCCTGGAGGCGGCGACCACCTACACCCCGTGGCTGCACGGCCCGACGGCCACCCGCCTGCGTGAGGGCATCGAGCCGCTGCAGTCCTTCGTCCGGGGCACCACCCACGTCGCCTCCCGCACACTGCTCTCCGAGGGCCGGGGCTGGCGGCGCACCGCGCAGGAGACCACCCTCGACGAGCGGGGCATACCGCAGACCGTCTCCGACCTCGGCGACGTCGCCGACCCGAAGGACGACAGCTGCACCCGCTACGAGTACGAGTCCGACGAATCCCGGTGGATCATCGGCCGGGAGAAGCGGATCGAGACGGTCGGCAAGGCCTGTGACGCCAAGGACGTGAAGCGTCCCGACGACGTCATCTCCGACGCCCGCCTCTCCTACGACGCCGTCGGCAACGTGGTCCGCTCCGAGTCGCTGTCCGGCTATGCGAACGGCCAGCCGCAGTACACCACGGACGGCTCGCTCACCTTCGACTCCTACGGACGTCCCAAGACCACGACCGACGTGTTCGGCAAGGTCACCAAGATCGACTACACCCCGGCCTCGGGGCAGATCGTCACCAAGGTCGTCACCACCAACCCCCTCGGCCACACCGACACCACCGAGACCGACCTCGGCCGCGGGTCGATCCTGGCCAAGCAGGACGCCAACGGCCGCCGCAGCGTCATGCGGTACGACGCCCTCGGCCGCCTCGCCAAGGCCTGGTCCCCGGACCGCGATCCCGACACCAAGTCTCCGGACGCCGAGTTCACCTACGATGTCCGCCCGGACGCGCCCGTCGTCATCACGACCAAGTCGCTCGTCGACGACGGCAGCTACCGCAGCAGCTACGAGATCTTCGACAGCAGCCTGCGCATCCGCCAGACCCAGCTGGAAGCCCTCGGCGGCGGCCGGCTGATCGCCGACACCTTCTACAACAGCCTCGGCCAGGTGTGGAAGTCCAACGGCGCCTACTACACCGGCGGCACCGCCTCCGGCGCGCAGTGGGCCCCCAAGGACAACGAGGTGCCGTCCTCCACCGTCACCGAGTACGACGGCAGCGGCCGGCCCACCGCGCAGGTCTCCCGCAAGTTCGGCGAGGAGACCTCACGGACGACCACCACCTACGGCGGCGACAGCATCACCGTCGATCCGCCGACCGGTGAGACGCCGACCCAGGCGTTCCTCGACGGCCAGGGCCGCAAGACCGAGCTGCGCTACTTCCGCTCGGACTCGCCGACCGGCGCGTACGACGCGACCCGCTACGGCTACGACCGGCGCGGCCAGCTCGAAACCGTGGTCAACGCCGCCGGGGACACCTGGTCCTTCGAGTACGACATCCGCGGCCGCCAGACGAAGGTCTCCGACCCGGAGAAGGGAACCACCTCCAAGGTCTTCGGCAAGGGCGACCGCCTGGAGTCGGTGACCGACCAGCGGGGCAAGACCGTGGCGTTCGCCTACGACGCCCTCGGCCGTGTCACCGGGACCCACGAGGGCTCGCTGTCCGGTGCCAAGCTCAGCGAGATCGCCTACGACACCCTGCCGGGCGCCGTCGGCCTCCCGGTCTCCTCGACCCGCTACGTGGGCGGGAACGCGTACACCCACGCGATCACCGGCTACGACCAGGGCTACCGGCCCACCGGATCCACGGTGACCATCCCGAAGTCGGAGGGTGCGCTCGCCGGCACGTACGCCTTCTCCACCGGCTACCGGCCCAACACGGGCCTGACCGCGTGGACGCAGCAGCCCGCGGTCGGCGGCCTGCCCGCCGAGCGCGTGACCATGGCCTACAACCACTTCGAACTGCCCACCGTCATGGGTGTGGCGGGCAAGACGTTCGTGGGCAAGGTCGACTACTCGCCGATGGGTGACGTGCTGCGCACGGAGACCGGCGCCGCCGGCTCCCAGCTGTTCACCACCAATTTCTACGACGAGCAGACCCGGCGCCTGACCCGCACCGTCAACGACCGGGAGAAGGCCCCCGGCCGGATCAACGACACCTCGTACGAGTACGACGCCGTCGGCAACATCCTCAAGGTCAAGGACCAGGAGGGCGCGGCCGCCACCGGTGCGACGGACACGCAGTGCTTCGCCTACGACTACATGCGCCGCATGAGCGAGGCGTGGACGGCGAGCGACGACTGCGCGGCCAAGCCGAACGCCACCGGCCCCGGCTCCGCGCCGAAGGTCGGCGGACCGGCCCCGTACTGGACCTCGTACTCCTTCGACACGGCCGGCAACCGCACCAAGGAGGTCCAGCACTCCACCACCGGCGACCTCACCAAGGACGTCGTCCGCTCCTACGGCTACGGCACCCCGGGCAAGCCCGGCGCCAACCGCCTCCAGCGGGTCGACACCACCGGCCCCGGCGGCACCCGCAGCGACACGTTCGCCTACGACGAGGTAGGCAACACCAAGACCCGCACCGTCCAGGGCAACAGCCAGCAGATGGAGTGGGACGTCGAAGGCCACCTCGCCAAGGTGACCGAGGGCGCGAAGACGACCGAGTTCCTCTACGACGCCAACGGCAACCGCCTGATCAAGCGCGACACGGCCGGTACGACCCTGTACCTGCCCGGCACCGAGGTCAGGCTGAAGCCGAACGGCGCGGTCGAGGCCACGCGCTACTACGCGCACACGGCCGGTCCGACGATGGTGAGGACCGCCAAGGACGGCACGGTCACCACCTCCTTCCTGCTCGCCGACAACAACGGCACGGCCACCACGGCGGTGGACGCGGCCACCCAGGCCGTCACGCGCCGCAAGTTCACCCCCTTCGGTGACGCGCGGGGCACCGCCCCGGCCGTGTGGCCCGGCAAGAAGGCCTTCGTCGGCGGTGAGACGGACGAGTCCACCGGCCTGGTCCACCTGGGAGCACGGGAGTACGACCCGGCCACCGGGCGGTTCCTGTCCGTCGACCCGATCGTCGACTACAACGAGGCCAATCAGCAGAACCCGTACGCCTACGCCAACAACTCGCCCGTGACGTTCTCGGACCCCTCCGGCCAGGCCATCGCGCCGCCGGTGATGCCGATCAAGGACTTCACCGACGCCGAAGTGGCCTGGGCGAACTGGGCGAACGGCCGAAGCGCCCTCGACGTGGCGCTGGACGTGGCCATCGGCATCCTCAAGGACGCCTCCGGCTACAACGACATCAAGGCCTGCCTCGGCGGTGACTGGGGTGCCTGCGCCGGCCTGGCCTTCGAGGCGGCCCTGCCCTTCGCGGGCAAGGCCAAGCGCATCCTGAAGGCCCTGGACCGGGCCTGGGACGCGTTCAACAGCTGGATGGGCAAGCTGAAGCTTGCGCGGGACATCCTCGCGCGCGTCGAGCGCTACCAGCAGGCCATGGCCAAGTACGCCGAGGACCTGGCCGAATGGAAACGCCAGATCGAGGAAGCGGCCGAACGGGCCAGAAAGCTGGAGGAGGAAGCGGCGGCGGCCCGGAGAGCCGCACAGGAACGCGCAGCGGCGGCGGCCCGCAAGGCCGAGGAGGCCAAGGCCACCGCGGCCCGGCAGGCCAGGGAGGCGGCGGCCCGCGCGAAGAAGGCCGACCGGCACGGCAAGTCCTCCAAGTCGGCCGAGCCGAAGAAGGCCGCGAAGAACGACGGCGGCGACGGGGGCGGAGGCGGCTGCAAGGTCCGCAACAGCTTCACGCCCGGCACCGAGGTCGTGATGGCCGACGGCTCCGCCAAGCCCATCGAGGACGTGGAGATCGGCGAGGAGGTCCTCACCACCGACCCCGGGACCGGGGCCACCACCGCCGAACCCGTCTCCGCGCGGATCGTCGGTGAGGGCGAGAAGCACCTCGTCCGCATCACCGTCGACACCGACGGCGACGAGGGAACGGCCTCCGAGGTCATCACCGCCACTGACGGGCACCCCTTCTGGGTGCCGGAGCAGCGCCGCTGGGTCGACGCCGGCGACCTGTCGGCCGGCCAGTGGCTCCAGACGTCCTCGGGAACGTGGGTACAGGTCACCTCCGTGACGGCGTGGACGCAGGCACAGCGCGTCCACAACCTGACGGTCACCGACACGCACACCTACTACGTGCGTGCGGGCGCGGCCTCCGTCCTGGTCCACAACTGCGGCGCCCTCAAGAACGCCACGGACGACGACCTGCGGGCGGCGGCGCTGAAGGAGATCCCGCCGAAGAACGGCAAGCCGTTCCAGCGCGACTTCCACATGACCGAGGCCGGCCGGGCGCTGCAGAAGCACACCGACCCGGTGAAGCGCACCGCCGACCACGTCAAGAAGTACCTGCCGTTCCTCAACGGGGCCAACCGCCTCACGGACAAGCGGGCACTCAACGACGGGGCCGAGGTACTACTGGACGAGATCCTGGGGAGCTCCACGACAACCCGGACCATCGAGAAGTCCTCCGCTTTCTACGGTGGGCACGTCCTCGACATAATCGAGAAATCCACCGGCCGCGGCGCGCGATGGAGCCTACGCGGCGGCGGCCTGCAATTCGAGGGATGGCTATGAGGGTTTTCACCGTGCAGGGACGGGAGTACGCCGCCCTCACCGTGCTCGGCAGCGACGACTTCGACGCCATGGAAGTGGTGGAGATGACCGACGCCGGACGCGGTGGGCTCCTGCTGGAGTTCCGCATGGACGAGGAGTCGGCCAAGCTGACCCACCTCGGTGCGGAGGTGGACATCCCGCTGCTCAGGGCCTGCCTGGAGATCTTCCGGGAGGACTTCCTGGAGCCGAGGCGGGCCGCGGGCCTGCCGCTGCCGCCCTGGTAGCCCGTACGGTCTGAACCTCGTGGGAGAGCCCCGCCGGACACCCGTTCGGCGGGGCTCTCCTGCTCTAAGCGGGCTCGGGGAAGTGAGGCACGCCCCCACGCCGCCCGGCACGCACTCTCGCCGCACCGGCCGAAGACCCGAGTACGTCCAGTACAAGGGCCTTCAGCCGGCACGCCGAGAGCACGCACCGAACGACGCGGAAACGCACCCCACTTCCCTGAGACCGCTTAGCGACTGCTGGCGTAGGGCACCGTCACGGCCAGTTCGGGCCTAGCTGCGGAGGGACGTGGAGGTCCCCGGTTGCGGGGCCTACGTGTGTCGGGCGGCGTGCAGGTGGAGCAGGGCGCGCCGGCCGCGTTCGGCGACCTCGGGGTCGTGGTGGGTGGTGCCGTAGGCGATGCCGGACACGGCGTCGAAGGCGGTTTCGCAGTCCAGGCCGAGTTCCTCGGCGGTGGTGAGCGGTCTGCCGTACCCGTCGAGGAAGGCGTCGCGCAGATCGGGCCGCCCGGTCCAGGTGTCGCTCAGGCGCACCATGTCCCGGGTGGCGGTGGCGTACTGCGACCGCTCGAAGTCGAACAGCCGCAGCTCGCCGTCGCCGGTGAGGAGCGCGTTGTGGTACTGCAGGTCCCCGTGCGTGGGCACCAGTACGGGCTGCGGGAGGCCCTCGTACGCGCGGGTCAGGGCAAGGATCAGGTCTTCGTCCCCGTCAGCCAGATACGGCCGGGCCTCCTCCAACTGACGTTTCACCGTGCCCAAGGCGGCCGAAGGCCCGGCGGGTTGCTCCGGCGCGCTGCGGTGCAGGGCCGAGGCGAGGCGGCCCAGCTTGTGCTGCACACGTACCTCGGCTGCCGCATCCAGGACCAGGCCGTGCAGTGACCGCCCCGCCAGTGCGGTGATGACGACGGCCTGCTCCTCCGCGTCGGCCGCCACGAGGCGGGGAACGCGCGGACCGAGCACCGGCACCCACGACCGGTAGGCGGCCACTTCCCGGTCGTGGAACCGCCGCCCGCGGTGCCGCTTCAGGTACCAGGTGCCGCCACCGGATCCGGTGAGCCGCCAGACCCGGCTGCCGGTGCGCGCCCAGGAGACGTCGACCGCCTGCGTGACCCGTCCGACGGCCTGTTCAGCGAACACCCGCAGCCGGTAGGGCAGATCGACCCCACCCGTGGGCGGACCGGGCAGGAGCCGCGTGCGGGCGGGGCCGCCCGCGGTGTACTGGACGAGGTCGTCCGGCTGCTGGAAGTGCACGGCGGCGGGCAGCCCGGCGCGGTAGGCGTCCAATCCCGCCCGGCAGTACGCCACCATCGGCTCCGGCAGCCCGTCCAACGCGTACCAGCCCATCCCGTCGCACCGGTCCGGCTCCATCACCCCGGGCCGGCCCGACCACCGCCGCACCTCGAAGAAGACGCCGATCCGAGAACCGGTGCCCCGGGGCGGGCGGTGGTGGACGGTGACGGCCGCGGTCACGTCCTCGGCCCCGATGAGGACGCCGGTTTCCTCGCGGGCCTCCCGGATCACCGCCTCGACCATGTCCTCGCCCGGATCGAGGTGCCCGGAGGGCAAGTGCCACAGCCCGGACGCGTACACCGGCCCGGCCCGCCGCGACAGCAGCACTTCCGGTCCGGGCTCGCCGTCGCGGCGCAGGACGAGATGGACGTCGACCGGCACCGTGTGCCGGGCGCCGCCGCTCACCGCGCGGTCCCGGGGCGGCGGCCGGGCTCGCTGTGGGCGGCGGTCGTGCCGGCGTGGCGTTCGAATGGGGAAGGGGTTGCGCGGCGGGCGGGGGCTGGCTTCACGGCGTCCTCCGGATGGGCGCAGGATTGGTACTGATGCTCTAAGAACGGCGTTGGAACGAGGCCGTCACGGCCGTTTCGGGGGCAGTGGGGGAACGTATGTTCAGGATCGCGCCGGTGGCCTCGGCGGGTCCGGGGCGGCAGTGCAGAAATTCGCTCGAACAGGGCAAATGTCCGTCGCCAGCGACAGTTGGCAACCGGACGAACGGCGAAACAGAGCGAACGCAGCGCCTGTGGCCGTGCGTTCGTACGTCGGTCACAGGCTCGCGAGGAGGTCGTCGAGCGGGGCCGGTACTTGTCCGGGGTCGAGGGCCTCCACCAGGAGACGGCCGTAGCGGATCTTGCGGCCCTTCTTCGTGCCGAGGAAGCGCCGCAACTGCTGCTGTCGGGGCCTGTCGTGGTGTGCGGGCTGGCGTAGGAAGGTCTGCCAGGCCCGCAGGTCGCCCCCGGTCCGGATGATCTCCTCGACCCGGTCGGTGCCCAGCGCGCGGATGAGCTCGTCCTCCAGGTCTGCCACGCACACGAAGAAACCCGAGTGTGGCGCCCGGGCCCGTTTCAGGCTGCGGTCGTAGAAGCGCTGCTCGCGCTCGTCGCACAGTCCCGTCAGGCGCAGGCCGAGACCGGCCGGCCCGAGGAGCCCGGAATAGCGGCCGACGCTCATAGCCCCGCCCATCGGGACGACGCACACCGCTTCGGCGGCCAGGTCCCGGCCACGCCGTGCGGCCAGTGCCTCGACGGCCGCCAGGTCACTCGGTCCTTCCAGTAACACCGCCGTCCGCAGGCCCAGTTGCACGGCCAGAGCACGTGCCGGTTCGCCGGGACCGCCGGCCGCCCAGCGGCTGACCGCATCCCGGAATGCGCGCATGTTCGCCATGGAACGAGTCTGCACTTCCACCGAGCGGCCCGGCACGGAATATTCGGGGGCCTGCTCGATGGCCGGTGGAGGGTCGGGGGTGCCGACGCCGTGAGCACAGGGTTCGGTGGTGTCGCCGTCCTTCTTCAGGCCGCGGCGAACACGGCCATCGCCGGCATGAGCCCCCGTGCACGCAAGGTTTCCTGCACGCGCGCGATGAGCGCGCGATGTTCGGAGGCGTCCGGCAGGACCTCCACGAGCGGCGGTTCGTGCGCCACGAGGCCACTCGCTGCTCGGCCTCGGGGTCGTCCAGCGTGCTCCGGGACATGCCGCGGGGATCGTAGGTCGCGACGGTGTATTCAACGGCCAGGTCGTCGGCGATGCCGTCGAAGGAGGACGCGCCGCCCGTTCCTCCGGGGATCAGCAGCAGGAGCGGGCCCTGGCCGCGTACTTCGTAGTACAGGGTCGCGCCGTTCACGCGCAGGCTGCCGATGGTCGGGTAGGTCATGCGGAGTCTCCTTCTCGGGACGGGGGCCAGTGCTCCATGAGCGTGTGCAGGGCGTCGAGGGCGCGAACCCAGGACTGCTGCGGTGAACGCTCGTGTGCGAACCCGCCCGAAGTCTCCAGGGCGACGAATCCGTGGAACGTGCTGCGCAGCAACCGGACCGCGTCGGTAAGACCGGGCTCGGTCGGCCCTGGTCGTTCCGGGGGCGTATCTGCGGCAGCCGTATGCACACAGCGGGACTGGGTGAGGGGCCGGCCCGCCAACATCAGCGGATCGTGGCCGCACCCCGTACCGGACGCATTGCCGCGCCTGTCGCAAGGAGCAGCACAACCGTCACTCCACAGGTCAAGGGCCCGGCGCCCGCCGGCTCCATGGACACGGCACAGGTGCCCTTGTGGATCAGGCCGCGTACTCTCGGCTCCGTGCCCCGCCACCCGAAGAAGCCCCGCCGGCTGGTCGCCGACGGGCGAGCGTACCTGTGGACGCTCCGCCACAGCCACCACGTGCTGGACAGCGGCCGGTCCGCGGACTGCCGCGAGACGCTCACGCTGTACCCGCAGCCGCCCGGCACCGGCGGCCCGCTGCGCATCGTCTTCGCCGAGGGCCCGGGCCGGTACGTCCCGGGCGGAGCCCCCTTCGGCTCCGGGGACGTGGGATTCACCCGGGGCGCGGACCTGAACCTGCACGAGCCGGGCGCTGTCCGGGCCCTGCTCGACGTGGCGCTGGCCCGCGGGTGGCAGCCGGGGGAGCGGCGGGCGGTGGAGGTCGACGGCTGGCTCCTGCTGGAGGCGGCGGCCGCCGCACGAGCCGGGAACGCCGGCCCCGCAAGCCCGTAGGCGGCGGCTCCGACTTCCCCTCGGAACCCGGCAACAATGACGGCATGGCGGTCGCCTCTCCCACATCCCGGTCTTCGTCTGTCCAGGTGTGAGCTTGCGGGTGCGGGTGCGGGTGCGGGTGGCCGTGCAGCCAATGACGCACGGGTCGCGTACGTCGTCGCCGGCGGCGGAAGCCGAGATCCGCAAGGGCGCCGAGACCGGTGGCACGCAAAATCGGTGGACGCGAAAGGACGTCAGGTGGTCGGGTTCGATGCTTGCCGAGTCCACCCGGTAGTGTCCAGCGTCGAGTTCGAGAACGGCGCTGTCCGTCAGAGTCCCGACCTCGGTGCCGAAGTAGGCGGCGTCGAACATGACGAGTTCGCCAGCGGCGTTCGACTCGGGGCCTACCTCCCAATCGGCGGTGGGGAGCCCAGCCAGGATGACGTCAGCGACACGTTCCTCGCTCTCTGCGTAGCACCAGCGGACGAGGACTCGCCGTCGGGTGGCGGGCCCGGGTCAGGTGTCCGCGGCGGGCGGCTGGGTGGCGGTCGGCCGTTCGGGTAGGGGCTGTTCGGTCCAGATGGTCTTGCCGCGGGGGTTGTGGCGGGTGCCCCAGCGGTGGGTGAGTTGGGTCACGAGCAGCAGCCCGCGGCCGCCTTCGTCGGTGGTGCGCGGGTGGCGCAGGTGCGGTGCGGCGCTACTACCGTCGGTCACCTCGCAGATCAGGGCGCGGTCGCGGATCAGGCGCAGTTGGATGGTTCCGCCTGCGTAGCGGAGAGCGTTGGTGACCAGTTCACTGACCACCAGTTCGGTGGTGAAGGCGAGGTCCGACATTTTCCAGCTGGCTAGTTGCCGGTCGGCCAGGGTGCGGGCGGTGGTGACGATGGCGGGGTCGCTGGGGAAGGTCCAGGACGCGACCTGGTCCTCGCCCAGTACGCGGGTGCGTGCGACGAGCAGGACAACGTCTTCGGCAGGGCGACCGGACAGTTCGGAGTAGATGACGGCGTCGCAGGTCTCCTGCACGGTGGAGCGGGGGTGGGCCAGCAACCGCTGCAACCGGGGCAGCCCCTCATCCGGCTCGCCGCGGACGAGCCCGTGGTTGAACAGGGCGATCAGGCTGCCTTCGGGCAGCTGGAGTTCGGCGGTTTCGAACGGCATGCCGTTTGCGCCCAGGGGCTGTCCCTCGGGTGCGTCGACGGCCTCCACTCGGCCGTCGGGGTAGGCGATGAGCGGCGCCGGATGGCCGGCGCGTGCCAGGACGAGATGTCGGGAGATGGGGTCGTAGACGGCGTAGGCGCAGGTGGCGGTGGTGGGGCGGTCGTCATGCGGTTGGCCTGCGGCAGCCTGCTGGCCTTCCTCGCCCAGGTGGACCATCAGGTCGTTCAGGTGCGCCAGTACCTCGTCCGGGGCGAGGTCCAAGGCGGCGAGACTGTGGGTGGCGGCCCGTAGGCGGCCCATGGTGGCTACGGCGTGCATGCCGTGCCCGGCGATGCTTCCGACGACGATCGCCGCCCGCGCCCCGGACAGCGGGACGACGTCGTACCAAGGCCTGCCTCCCGCACCGGCGGGCAGGTAGCTGAACGCTGCGTCGACCGCGTTCTGGGCGGGTAGCCGCTGGGGGAGGAGGCTGTTCTGCAGAACCAGCGCTGCGGTGTGTTCGCGGGTGTAGCGGCGGGCGTTGTCCACACAGACGGCGGCCCGCGCGGCGAGTTCGGTGGCGACGGTCAGGTCGTCTTCGTCGAACGGATCGGGCCCTTTGGCCCGGTAGAAGCCGGCCAGGCCGAGCACGACCCCGCGCGCCGTGAGGGGCACCACCATCAGCGAGTGAACGCGGCCCTCGCGAATGCGAACCGCCCTGGTGGGGTCGCGGGCGAGCCACTCGCTGTCACCGTCGACGTGCCGTATCAGGCGGGGCCGCAGATCGGCCAGGACCTGGGTGAACGGGGTGGGGGAGTCGAACGAAATCTTCTCACCGATGGCGTATGCGGACTGCGCGCCGTCGCCGTCGCCGTAGCCGTCGGCCGTGCGGAAGGCAGTGCGCCTCAAGGTGACGTCGTCCGTGACCGGCCCGGGCTCGGGTGCCTGCCCGAAGAACACCGAATCGAGCACGTCCACCGCCACTGCGTCGGCCACCCGCGGCACCGCGACCTGCGCCAGCTCCTCGGCGGTGCGGGCGACATCCAGGGTGGTGCCGATCTGCGTGCTCGCGTCGTCGAGCAGGTCCAGGCGCGCCCGGGCCCGGAACCGGTCGGTGACGTCGACGACCACGGTAGCCACGCCCAGAACATCGCCGGCCGGGTTCTGTAGCCGGAAGGCCGACATGGAGAAAACCCGTTCGTGCAGGGGGTCGGCGGGCGGATAACCGGGCTGGATGAAGTCGATCACCGGCTCGCCGGTCTCCAGCACGTGCTGGAGGATCTGCTCGATCACGTCGGTCACCAGGCCCGGAGCGACGTCGCGCGCACGCTGCCCGATGACGTCCTCGGCCCGTACGCCGCGCATTCCCTGCGAGGCGGAATTGAACCGGACCAGGCGCAGGTCGGTGTCGACGATGTGCAGCCCGACGGGTGACTGGGACAGCAGCGCGCCCAGCACCGCCCGGTCATACTCGCGCGGGTCCACCCCGCGTGCCTCGGCGAGGGAAACCGTCCAGGTGAGCGCGGCATCCTCGGTCACCCGCGGGCACACCCACAGCTCGGCCTCCAGCGGCAGACCCGCTCGGTCGCGAAGAGTGACCCGGCAGCCACCGGTCACCGGCACCGCTTCGGGAGCGGCACCACCGGTTGTCGTCGTCCCGCTGGTCCCGGTCAGCAATCCGGCCGCCGGACGGCCCACGACCTCATGGGCCGGGTAGCCCAGCAGTGCCTCCGCCTCCTGGCTCCACTCCGCGATCAGACCATGGGCGTCCAGCACGACCCTGGCCTGCGGCCTTCGTGACGCTTCTCCGCGGCGTCGACGGATGTCGTCTGGAGTCGTCATGGCCACCGTCCGGTCCGCTCAAAATCCCCCAGCGCTGGCTCACACGGGCACGCCGATCAACAATGCACCCAGCCCCAGGATGACAGGGTGCGATCCCGTCCGCGCGGCGGCCGGCGCTACGCCCCAGCTCCGCGACGGAGGCGTACACCGAGAACCCGCACCGCGCGACGGATGGGCAGTGAGTAGCTGCGTGCGCGCCGGTCCTGCGGCACCCCGGCCGGTTTCCGTTTCTCCTGCGTGCCCGTACCGGGCTATGTCCCTGGGCGTGTTCGGGTCGGCTGGTCGTTCCCGTCGGTTGGGCGGGCAGTGTGCTCGTGTCGTGTCCGGAGGAGTTCGTGCACGGTCGGCGGTGAGGCGGCGAAGGCTTCGGCGTGGCTCGCCGTTCATACTGCTGAGCCGAGGTCAGGTCGGTGGCCTGCTGGTGGGTGGGATAGACGGCTGGTGACGGCTTGGAGGGTGTCGCTCGTGTGCTCACAGGCACGGTCTAGAAGCGCGCGGTTCCGCCGGTCAGGCACTGTTGCCCGTGCCCAGCGGGGTGATAGAGCGCGTGGGCGCGGGGAAGGTCGATGGGCTCGTCTTCGGGCAGCCGGAGGAAGTGTTCCACCTGCCAGGTCTGTGTGCTGCGGGCCTGGCGGTTGGTGGTCGTCACCCACGGCGGATAGACGCGGAATGCCCGTTTCCCGCCGGAACCGTCCGTTGACACGATGTCCCGCGCACGGAGCACGTCCCGCGGGAACACGAACTGCCCGAACCGCTCGCCCTCGCGGGTGCTGATGACGAAAAGATCAACGGGGTCGTGAGCGTCGAAGGGCCGGATTGGCCCGCTCGCGGACCTCTTCCAGACCGTGACGAACTGGCCGACCTTCGTTGGGGTCGTTTTAGCCACGCGGAACCTGACCGAGAGGCCGTCCAGCGTGAACTCGCAGGCTCCGTACTCCGCGCTCTCCGCTTCGGGCACCGGTTGTGAGCACGTGAACCCACTTGGGTCATAGGCCAGCGCTTTCGCCGTCAGTAGATCACCAGGGATCCCCGGCTCGGGTGACCAGGTCCCCGGGTCACGGGCGCCGATTTCCGGAGGGACGTCACGATCCATCGTCATTCCTGCATCCTGCCAGATGTCGAACAAATGAACGAATGTGGTTCGTGGGCTGCCCGCGGTGGCCCCGAGCGCTGTGGGAGGGGCCGCTCGGCCTGATGGCAGCGGGCGGCACGGCGCGGTGCCGCTCCCTCCCATCCATCGCACCCTCCTTGATGACCTTTCCGGGCGACCAAGTGAAATGGTTTGCCCGAACGCCTGGCCGCCAGAGATCATCCTGAGGACTCAACGTCCCCCGATCACCGGAGCCACATGACCACCGAACTGTCCAAGGCCTGGGAGCTCTTCGAGTCCGGCGACCCGCAAGGATCGATGCGGACCCTGCGGCTCGCCGCCGACGAGCTCGTGTCCGTCGAGATCGCGCCGCTGGTGGCCAGGTTGGCCGAAGGCGCCGGTTTCACGGATCTCTCCGAGGCCTCGACAGCGCTAGTGGCCCGGCCCGGGAAGGCCGACCAGCTCTACCAGTTCGGCTATGCGTGCGTCGAGCGCGGCATCCCTGCGCTGGCCGTCCCCGCCCTGAAGGAGGCGCTGCGGCTGACTCTGGCGCCGCCGGCACCGGAGCGCACCGGTCTGTTCCGTCGCAAGCCCAAGCAGCAGTCCGATCCGAAGCTCACCACCCGCCGGGTCCTGCTGGAGCTGGTGACGTCCTTGGAGCGCGATGAGCGGCATGTCGAGGCGTTGGCCCTGCTCCGCGAACACGATGCCCTGCTGAGCGACTGGCCGGACCGCTACCTAACGGTCTACAACGCCCTGATGTCTGGTCAGATCCACATGGCCCAGCAGGTGTTCGACGCCCTCTCGACGCCCGAGGGACTCTGGATCGAGCCCGGCCAACGGGTCGCGCGGATGCTCGAACGTGCCGCGGCCCTGCCGCCGACGGGCATCCAGGACCTGCGCGGCTGGCACCATGTGCTGACCGGTGGACTGCTCAGCACCCTCTCACCGCACGGATTCGAACAGGGCATGACCGGCCGCTGGGCCTATGTACAGGACGACTTCGACTCCTGCCGACACGGCCTGGAGCGGCTGCGGACGGTCTTGCAGGCGAGCGGCCGCAAGCCCGCGTCCATCGGCCTGCTGCCGGACCGGGGCAGCCGGGCGCTCGGCCTGGCGGCGGCACACCTACTCGACGTCCCGGCTTCCCCCTACCAGCCGGGCACTCCGAACGCACTGGTGGTCGCGTACGACCTGAACGAGTGCGATCCCGCCCTGGTGGCTGCGCTGAGGGAGCGGGCGGTCGGCGAACTGCTCTTCGAGCACGCCACCTGCTGGACCGAGACGCCCGCCGCGACGGCCGACGTCTCCACCCTGCTGGCGCAGAGCGTGAGCGCTCCCTGGGAGTCGGGCCTACGGTTCTCCGAGGACGGCGAGGTGGAGCAGTCAGAGCCCGACGGGCGCTCGGCCGAGGAACTGGCCGAGGCGATCCTGGCTGCCGATCCGGCCCCGCAGGAGGGTGACGGGCAGACCCCAACCGACCCGGACGAGGCACTGGCGGCCTTCGTCGCCCGCGCGGCCGTGCTGTGGGCGAGCGGCCCACGTGACCGGGTCCGTTCCTCGGGTCCCGTGCGCAGCGCGCGCTTCGCCTGAGCCCGATCCACATACGTCAGAAGGGCCCGGATCCACGGAGGATCCGGGCCCTTCTGGGCAGTAGCGGGGACAGGATTTGAACCTGCGACCTCTGGGTTATGAGCCCAGCGAGCTACCGAGCTGCTCCACCCCGCGTCGGTGAACCCCACCTTACGGCACGGCCCGGCCGCGCTCGACCAACCTGCGCTCCGGGCTCATCGAGTGGTGGCCGACGGGTTCGGCCCGACCCGGGCGCCGACCGGCGCCCGGGCCAGACCGGTCAGTACTGGTCGCCCAGGTCCAGGCGGTCGGCCAGTCCGGCATCGGTGAAGGCGGCCACCAGGTCGTCACGGCCTTCGGTGAAGTGGGCCCAGCTGTCGTAGTGGACGGGAACCACCCGGCGGGCGCCGAGGACCTTGGCGGCTTCGGCGGCCTGGGCGCTGTCGAGGACGAGGAGCGCGCCGTCGAAGACGACGGGGAAGCGAGGGGCTCCGGCGAAGAGGACGGCGGTGTCCACCGGGCCGAACCGCCCGGCGACCTGCTCGACCACGTCGAGCGAGGCGTTGTCGCCGCTGACGTAGACCGTGGGCAGGCCGTCCCCGGTCAGGACGAAGCCGACGACTTGGCCGGTGACCGGTTCGACCTCCTCGCGCTTGCCGGGTCCGTGTATGGCGGGCACGGCCGTCACGGTGATCGTGCCGCCGCCGGGACGGTCGAGCTCGATCGCCTCCCAGTCGGCCAGTCCCTTGGCCTTGCCGCCCAGGCGCTGCCCGCCGCCGGGGGTGGTGAGGGTGAGGGGCACGTCGGCGAGGAGTGCCCGGCCGGAGGTGTCGAGGTTGTCGGCGTGCTCGTCATGCGAGAGCAGGACCACGTCGATGGGGCCGAGGTCGGCGGGGCGGCCGGAGGATGGCGCGGTCTTGGCCAGGAGCGGGCGGCCCGCTGCCTGGTAGTTGCCGGGAGCGTCGAAGGTAGGGTCGGTCAGGAATCGCAGGCCACCGTATTCGAAGAGGGCGGTAGGACCACCGAAGACGCGGACGGGGATCTGCTCACTGGACAGGCTGGAGTTAGCCACGAGAAACACCTCACGGATGGGGAGCGGTCTATCCGTGAAATACGCTAGCCGCTTCTCATGGATGGATGCAACCCGTAACATGAGAGTCATGAAGGAGATCGTGCCCGTCGAACCTGTCCTGCCACCCGCACCGGGTGCGGAGCAGCATCCAGCACTCGACTTCGCGAACAGTGCCGTAGCCTTGCCCGGCGGTCAGTTCGTCGACCTCCTCGGCGCCCCCGCCACCGCCAACCAGTGGCTGATCGAACACGACCTCGCCCCGGACGATGTGGAATTGCAGGAGACGTGCGCCGCACAGCTGCGGTCGCTGCGCGAACAGGTCAGAGCACTGCTCGCCGCCAGGATCGGGGGCCACCCCGCCCTCCCCGGGGCCGTCGCCGCCGTCAATGACGCGCTCACCCGTGCTCCCGCAGCCTCCATGCTGCACTGGGACCTCACTCGCGGCCCGTACCGAGCCGCCTCCCATCCCACCGCCCAGATCGTCGAACACGCCCTCGCGGTCCTCGCCGACGACGCCGCCGACCTGCTCACCGGCCCTGACGCCGAACGCCTCACCGCTTGCGGCTCCACCCCGTGCAACCGCTACCTCCTGCGCCACGGCCGCCGCCACTGGTGTTCGATCCGGTGCGGCGACCGCGCCCGAGCCGCTCGCGCCTACGCCCGACGCACCCAGGCGGAAGTGCCTCCCGAAGCCTGATCTTGGATATCTCCTGCCGCCGAAGGCCCCGCACACCGTGTCCGCGCTGATGCTCTCCCCGCTCACGTCTTCACCTGGCGAGAACGCCGAGATCGTCGCGAAGAAGCTGTGGGAGCTCGACGACGCGGGCTGCTACGTCGACGTCGTCCACCGCAAGCTCGACAACAGCGGAACCGCGATCGCCGACCAGCTCGGCAAGCCGACCAGGTTCGGCGGGATCATGTTGCACAAGCTGGACGACGATGCGGAGGGCCGTACGGCGAGGCACACGTCACACGTCAGACGTCAGACGTCAGACGTCAGACGTCAGACGTCAGACGTCAGACGTCAGATGACGGGGAAGCGGGCCACGGGACGGTGGTCTCGGCTGCGACCTCGTAGTCGACACCGGGCACGTCCCAGCCGTAGAGCTGGCCGACCTGGTTGCGGAACCAATCAGTATCCGCGCTGGTGGCAACGGTGTCGGCGTCGACCTGGTCCCACGTGGCGTGGACGGCAGCCTGAACCGCGGGATTCATCTCCCAGTCGTCCAACCGGATGCGGCCTTGGCCGTCCAGGTCGAGTGCGGCGTCACCGGCGAGCTGGTTCCACAGGGCCGCTGCCTGGTCGACGGTGGCCTGCCAGCCGTCACCGGTAACGCGGTGAAGGATGCTGGTGTAGAGCGCGATGCTCGGGATGGCGGTGGAGGCTTGGGTGACGGCCGCGCCCGCGACGACGGTGTACGCGTGGCCTGCGCCCTTGAGCTGGGTGTTGATGGCGCGGGCGGTGTCCTCCAGGTGCTGCTTGGCGGCGCCGATGGTTCCGGCCCGGTAGACGGGGGCGGTGATGTCGGAACCGACGTACGAGAGGGCGACGGTCTGGAAGCCGTCGGCGAGCAGGCCTTTGGACTGCAGGGCGTCGATCCACAGCTGCCAGTCGGCGCCGCCCATGACCTGCACGGTCGCGTCGCGCTCGGCCTCGTCCGCGGCCTGCAGGTGCATCTCGCCGAGCTGGGGGACGCCGTCCTCGAACACGAGGGTCTTGGCCCGGTAGTCGGTGCCGAGCGGCTTGATGACGGAGTGGTGGACCTCGCCGGTCAGCGGGTCCGTGCGACGCGGGGCCGCGATGCTGTAGATGAGCAGGTCGATCTTGCCGAAGCGGGAGGCGAGCTGGTCGGCGGCCTCGTCCTTGACGCCGTCGGAGAAGGCGTCGCCGTTGAGGAAGGTGAAGTCAGCGCCGGCCTCAGCGGCGAGTTCGGCGGTCCGCGCAGTGCGGTACCAGCCCGCGCTGGCGGTGCGGCGCTCGGTCGCGGTGGACTCGAAGGCGATGCCGAGTCCGCGCATCCGGCGGGCGCGTAGGCCGACCAGGGTCGCAGCCAGTCCGTAGCCGGCGCTGGAGCCGATGACGAGGGCGACCGGGCCGGGCCGGTCGCCCTCGTCATCGGCAGGGTCTGGTGTCCGCTGCCACATGAGGTCGACCACCGCTTTGCAGCCGGTCGGATGGCTGTTGACGTAGAGGTAGCCGCGGTTGCCGGGCTTGATCTCGCGGAGGCTCACTCGTGGGGTCCTTCGGATGCGGGGATCGTAGTCGCCGCGGCAGTAGTGGTTCCATGCAGCGGCGGGCGTCGTCGACGGTTTCCAGCTGGCCGGTGGCCCCGCCGGGGACGACGATGCCGAACGTGCCCTCCAGAGCGGTGACCAGGCGAGGCTGTACATGCCCGCAGGTCTCGCTCCGGATGGGCCCTGCTCCCATCCTCGATGAGCGTGGTCCGACCGAAGATGGTGATCTTCACTAGAAGTGGCCGCAGATCCTTGTCGGTGTCCTATTCGGTCATGGCACACCGTCTTACGGGTCTTCTCGTACGTGCACCGCACCGGGGTTCACTGGCGCTAGGGTCTTCGCTCAGCTCCACGGGCTGCTGCTCAGGGGACTCGTGCGACACCAGGTAGGACGGGCCGCGGAGCGTCGGCCTGCGCCGATCGCCCTGCCGTCAGTGGTGGGGGTCCAGGGTGAGTTGGGCGTGGTGGAAGTCGAAGTGTTGGGTCGGGAAGCGGTAGATGTCCGCGAGCGTCATGAAGTCCTTGAAGAAGGGATCCCAGCGCACGGGGTAGTGCATCCCGCGAGACAGGGCGGCCTCGGGCTCCGCCGCGAGCCTGCCCCGCAGTGAGTCGATGAGGCGGTCGAAGGCGGCACTCGTCCGGCGCGGCCCGTAGACCTTCACGGCCCCGCACGGCCCGAGGTAGTTGATCAGGTTGAACGGCCCCGTTGCCGCGTCCAGCAGCCGGGCGAACGCCTTCCCGAAACCGGAGGGGAGCCGCCCGAACGCGCGTACCAGGAACAGCAGCCGCCACGTGACCATGTAGCCGAAGAGCATGTGCCACAGCAGCTGCTCGTTGTTCCACCGCGTGCCGCTGGTGCGCCGGGCCAAGTCGGCCTCGGAGGCGGTGTCGAGCAGACGGTGGAAGGTCTGCCGTACACGTTCGTAGTCGTCGTAGACAGCCTGCCGGTCTACCGGATGCGCGTTCGCCATGGCCTGCTGCTCTCAGTCGACGCTCGGTTTCGCCGCAATGGTGATGATGCTCCTCGCGGGGCCAGCAGAGCAATGAATCAACGCCGCCAGCTCACGGGTCACCAGCCGTAGGCCTGGTGGCACAGGACGACTACGGCGGGGCTGGTGATGCCGTGCGCGGCGCGGCACAGCTCCGCCATCCCTGCGGTTTCCACCCCGGGCGCAGCCCGGACCGGGCGGTGCGATGCGGACGCGCGGGTACTCAGCCGCGCGTTCACCTTCGCCTTGGGTTTCACCTCGGGGCGCGTGTCTGGTAGCGGCGGGGTGGCCCTGCGCGCCCGGGACGGGCCTGGCCCACCCGTCCGATGGGGCGTGGGCGCGGGGCGATCAGAGTGGCGTGCGAGGTCCGCCTCCGGAGCGCTGGTGGTCGGGGCTGCGGATGGGGGCTCAGGCAAGCGGGAGAGGGGCAGTGCGGGCCCGGGGTCGAGCCGCGCGGGCAGGGGTACGGCGGGGTGCCTGTGGTCCGCCGGTGCCGGGGCGGTAGGGACTCCGGCGGGCCGGGTGGGGGCGGGGCGGACGGTGACGCATCCGGAGGCCGCGAGCAGGGCGGCGAGGAGCAGGGGCAGGGACCAGCGGCGCATGCCGCCACCGTGCCGCACCAGGCTCCGAGAACGCCGTGGACAGCCCCGCCACGTCCCTCGGACGGACGAGCGGCCGAGCTGCCCCGGGCCGCGTCCACACGGCCGGCTGACCCCGGAAGAGGGGCGGTCACCGACGGAGGCCCCGGGGTGCTGGCGAAACCGCCGCTGGCGCCCAGCCGCTGACCCGCACCACGCGGGTGGCGCCGGGCCGGTACGCGTGCGGCGACCACCGCGCCACCGGCTCCGTCCAGGGCGCGCGCCGTCCTCGGGCGGGCCGGCCACCGGTGGGCTGGCCTCCGGCGCGCTGGCCTCCGGTGCGCTGCCCGCCCGCGAGGTGCTGCACGATCTGCGGCGCCAGCCGGCCGCCGGTCAGGGCGGGCCGTCGCCGCGCTGCCGTTCCTGTTGCAGCACCTCCTCCAGGTCCGCCAGGCGGTCCAGGCCGCGGACCGGCTGCACCATCCGTGGATTGCGCTCCAGGCGGGCCCGGTGCCGGTGCAGGAAAGCCCAGTACCCGACGGTGTACGGACAGGCTCGTTCGCCGACCCGCTCACCGGGCCGGTAGGCGCACCCGCCGCACAGATCGCTCATCCGGTTCACGTAGGAGCCGCCGGACGTGTACGGCTTGGTCGTCATGCGCCCGCCGTCGGCGTACTGCGACATGCCGACGACATTGGGGACCATCACCCAGTCGTAGCCGTCGACGAAGCAGCGGTGGAACCAGTCCGTCACCGCCCCGGGGTCCCAGCCCCGTTGCAACGCGTGACTGCCCAACAACATCAGCCGGGGAGTGTGGTGCGTCCATCCTGTGTCCCGCACTTGGGCCAGCGCCGAGGCCAGGCACCGCGCCCGCACCGCGTCCGCGTCCAGCTCAAGGAACCAGTGCGGGAGCGGCTCGTGGTGCCGCAGGGTGTTGTGGTGGCGGTAGTCCTCGCCGAAGTACCAGTACAGCTGCCAGACGTACTCGCGCCAGCCGGCGACCTGACGGACGAACCCCTCCACACTGTTGACCGGAGCCCGCCCCGCCCGCCAAGAGTCCTCGGCGCGCTCCACACACTCCGCCGGGTCCAGCAGGCCGAGGTTGAGCGAGGACGACAGCAGGCTGTGGCTCATCACCGGGTCCTGCGCCAGCATCGCGTCCTCGTACGGCCCGAACCCGGCGAGCCGGTGCTCGACGAAGCGGCGCAGCGCGGCCAGTGCCTCACGCCGAGAGGCCGGGAACCGGCGGGGGCCGTCCCGGCCGACGAAGGCGACGGAGCCCTCGCGCTCCCAGCGGTCGAGATCGTGGCGCACCTCCTCGTCGATCTCGTCCTCCCGCGGCCGATAGGGCGGCGGGGCGCCCAGGGTGCGCGCCCCCTTCGGCGGGGGCTCGCGGTTGTCGTGGTCGTGGTTCCACCGGTCGCCCGCCGGACCGTCACCGTCCATCAGCAGGTCGTGCGAGCGCCGCACCCACCGGTAGAAGTCCTCCTGCCGCAGCCGCTGCCCGCCGTGCCCGTCGGCCCCGTCGGCCCAGGCGCGGAAGTCGTCGTGCGCGACGAGGAAACCGCGCGCGGGCAGCATGGTCACGGAGTCGAGTGACCTCACCAGTCGCAGTGCCGCGTACGACGTTGGGTGGTGCACCGTCACAGGGCCGTCCCCGACCGCCTCGCGCAGGCCCTCCCGATAGGTCTCGGCGTGTACGTACCGGACCCGGTCACCGAGCTCGGCGGCTCGGTGGCGCATCGCGGACAGCACCAGATGTGCCTTGGCCCGGTGGAAGCGGCGGCGTCGGAAGACCGAGCGGGCCTCGATCATCACCACGGGCGTGTCGGCTCCGGCGGTCAGGAAATGTGGCCCGAGCTGGTCACCGAACAGCCAGTGAGTGATCGTCATGACAGTGCCTCCTCGCTACCGCGGTCCGGGGTACGGCCTGCCCGGGAAGCCGCACGCGTTTCGTGCTCGGGGAGCGCCCCGGATGCGTCCGTGAAGGCCCTGCAACCGTTTGCCCCCTTTTCGGAGAATAAGTGACGAAAGCGGACGGGGTATCGGCCTGTCACGGGCGGGGCGCTTACGGGCACGGGAGAGAGGACACGTCATGAGGCTTCGCGAGGAACTTCCCGTCGATCACCGGCTGGCCCAGGTGTACCGGTACGGGGCCGGCCTGTGTGGTGTCATCCTGCTGGTCTTCGGCTGTCTGGGCTTCGCGGACCAGCTCAGTCCCTTCGACACGGACGGAACCCGGATCGCCGGGATGTCGACCAACGGCGTGCTCAGCCTGATCTCGGTCGTCGTGGGCCTCGTCCTGATCTGCGGTGCCGTGGTCGGCGGCAACTTCGCGTCAACGCTCAACATGACCGTCGGCGCTCTGTTCCTGCTCAGCGGCTTCTTCCACGTCTTCGTCCTGGGGCGCTCCGCCAACGTCTTGGACTTCGGCATGACCAATGTCATGTTCAGCTTCCTCATGGGGCTGCTCATCGCCTGCTTCGGCATGTACGGCCGGGTGTCGAGCAAACTGCCGCACGACAACCCGTACTGGCGGCGCCGCCACCCCCGCGAGGCCGCCCACGAGTCCCTGGTCACGCGACGCCGGGACCGCCAGGCGGTGCTCGCCCCCGCACAGGGCTCAGCGTCCGCGCCCGCGATCATGCCCGCCCAGGACTGAGGCCACGCCCGGCTCGGTGCACTGTGCCGAACCCGCGTAACGGAACAGGAGGTGCGTCGTGGAGGTGAACGGTGCACGTGTCCTCGTGCCCGGCGCCACCGGCGCCATCGGCGCCGCCCTGGCCGAGCGGCTGCACGGACTCGGGGGCCGACCAGGCCGTGGACCTGATCCTGGAGGCCCTGACCGCGGGTGGCGCCCCGTCCGCCGTTGCGGGGGCGGGCCCCGGTCGGTGACGTTCGGGTCCCGTACCGGACGTACCGGCCCGCACGCGTGTCTCGTGGGGAACGGTAGCCGGTCGGCGTGACCAGACCCGGACGATCGGCCCCGGCGGGGGGCCGGGGCCGGCCGCTGATTCCGGCGCCGGTGCGGACGGCTTGCTCGGCCGGGGCGGTGGTGGGGCACCGTGCGGCGAGCACGGCGTCGCGCAGGCGGTTCTGCTGATTCGGACAGTCGGCGGCTGCCACGGTGCAACCGTTCCGCGGCCTCCGGCCGAATCACCTACAGGACGGGCAGCACGCCGCGTGGCGTCCCCGCAGCCGAGGCGCCCGTCGCCTGTCGGGAGGTATGCGTGATGAACAGTCGCAGCGAACGGCACATCGGTGGCGTCGAGTCGCTCACGCCACTGGCCCCTCGCTACTTGCGCCGTGTGCTGTTCCGCCAGATCTGGCGCGACCTGGTGTTCCTGCACTGGGAGGTCGACTCCTGCGACGTAGCCCGCCTCATGCCGCAGGGAACGGTCCCGGACCTGTACCGCGGCCATGCCTACGCGGGCCTGGTCTTCTTCCGCATGGAGGACTTCGCTTTCGGGCACACCACACCGCTGCCGTACCTGAGCTCGTTCAACGAGGTCAACGTGCGCCTGTACAGCCGTGACGCGCTCGGCCGGCGCGGTGTCGTCTTCCGGTCGCTCGACTGCGACCGGCTGCTGCCGGTCCTCGCCGCGCGTGCGGGCTTCGGACTGCCCTACCGCTGGGCACGCGTGTCGCGGCAGTGGTACGGGCGGCGTCTGCTGTACCGGACGAGGGGACGCGTGCACGAGCGCCCGAGCGGCCGGGTCTGGGTCCAGGTGTCGGACGGCGTCGTGAAGCCCCGGCCGCTGGACGAGTTCCTGACGTACCGCTGGGGGCTGCACGGACGCGGGCCTGCACGCTCGTACTACATGCCCAACGCCCACCCGATGTGGACGTTCCAGCGCTGCGATCTGCTCGGCTGGGACGCCTCCCCGTTGGCTGCGGCAGGTGTCACTCCGCTGCGCGCGGAACCGGACAGCGTCCTGTACGCGCCCGGTGTCCCGGTCCGGTTCGGCACGCCCGCGCGCCTGCCGCCGAGCCGCACGCGCTGACCGGCCGTGGGGCGCTCAGGGCGCCAGGGCTCCTCGGCCCGTCGTGCCGAGGAGTCGGATCAGCGCAAGTCGTTGCCCCCGTGAGGACGATGGCGTCCAGGTGGGAGGGCAAAGCCTGCAGCGTTGCGGACGGCGCGACGAAGACGCGGTCACCGGTCAGATCGGCGAGGGCCCCGGGCGGCAGTCCGCCCGTGCCGTCGGTGCCGTCGGTGCCCCCATACTCCGGACACGACTGTACGCAGGAGAGGGAGGCGGGGTTGCCGGCCGCGAGGCCGCGCCATGGGGAGTGCCCCGCTGTCTGCGCGACGGTGTCAACGACATCCTGCTGGACGCAGGCTGGCGTCCCTGCCGGAGGACCGGCGCCTCCGCCTCGCACACGCCGCGGGGACACGGTGCGACCCGCTACGCGGTGGCGGACATGGCCGAAGCTCTGGCCGCGGGGTATCAGGCGACCTTCGGGGCGAGGAACTCCGACGGCGCGTGACGGCGGCGTCCGGCAGGGTCCCGCCGTGGCCTATGACGTGCGGCGCCCGACGATGCCGACGGCCCGCCCGGTGGTTCGGACAGGCCGTCGCGGGTGACGTGGCCGGCTCACAAGGTGAACACGCGCGCCAGGAAGAAGGCGGCCACGAGCACAGAGCCGATCGCGATCAGGAGCAGCCAGACGCGGGGGTGCTCCCAGATTCCGCCGTCCGGTCGTTCGCGGTGCGCCTCGGCTGTCGACCCCTCGACGGCGGGGGTCTCACCGGGTGGAGGCAGCGGCTCGTTCATGGTCACACCTCGCGGCCCGCGCCGGTGGCGGACCCGTCGCCGAGAGCCCGCTCCTGTTCCTCATAGTTCGCCAGGGCGAGACCCAGGCCGAAGAACGTGGGAGCCCACTCGCCGACGAAGATGCCCCAGCGGTCGGCGCGCTCCAGACTCTCGTTCCTGCTGGAGGTGAGCCAGGACGCGAGGGACAGACCGATCGATGCAGTGGCGGCCAGGTAGGCGTGCTCGCTCTTCACGCCGGCCTCGTGCAGCTTCTTGACGATCATGAGTACTCCTCTGACGGTGGGAGAACTGCATCCCCCTGCGGTTACAGAAGCCGCATATAGGGATGTAATGCACTAACCTCTTCGCTCCTGGGGCTGCGTTCGGATGCGTCCGGTTTTTTCACGAGAGGCGCAGAACGAGAAACGGAGGGGAGCGAGCGCGGCCTGCGGGGCCGCTGCCCGTTGGCCGCTCGGTGGTCGAGTTCCCTTGGACTCCGTCGAAATAGCCGGCGCATACGGCGCCCCCGTCGATCTCGAAGTACATCTTCTTCTGCGGTGCTCGCAGTCTGAAGGAGTACGCCCGTCGGGATGGCTGCCTGCCGTCGCGCGTGGGTCGACTGGCACGGCACCTCCCTCGGGTTCCGCGAGTGGTTCCGTCAGGCTCTGACGGTGAGATCGCGACGGACTGGCTGCCGAAGCGAGAGGTGGAAATCCACCCGCTCCGGCTCGTGCGAGGCGCCGGTTAATCGGCCAGGTCGAGAATCACGCGATATTCCAGTCGGCGGGGGACGTCCGAGCGATCAGACAGACGTGCTCGCGCACCTCGCTACTGATCGCTCTGGGGCGTCCCCCGCTCCGTTTGGCTCTGCACGCAGCCGGCGCAGACCGCGATCGCCCGCCGCAGCCTCACCGGATCCTTCGCCGTCCAGCTGAGCCACGATCACGACCTGGAGGCAGCCTGCCGTGCAACGGACGCAGGATGATTCACCTGGCCCACCAACCGAGATGAGCCGCTGGCGGTCAGCGGTCAGCGGTGAGCTTGCCGGCCGCGCCCCAACTCTCCGCCGGGTACTCCTGGATCCACACGTATACGCTCTCGGCGGGGACCTCCAATGCCTCCACGAAGGCCTCGGTGATCTTCTTGACCAGCTCACGCTTCTGTTCGACCTCGCGCGGGCCCTGCTGGATGGTGACGATGGGCATCTGAGGCTCCTCAACTGGGTTCCTGTGCCGGTTTTCCGGCTGGGAACAGTCCACCCGATCAGGCTGCCCGGACCCAGACCCGAATTGCTCTGGCAGCGATCACGAATCCTGATCGTCCCAGGTCGAGGGCGTCTGGCGGCAGGCTTCGAGGAGCAGTCGGGGGAGCGGGGCGGAGCGTCGTACGGCGAGCGAGGTCGGTAGGGCCAGCGGGGACCGGCAGGAGCGGAAGGCGATCCGGCGGGCGTTGATCATCCGGGCGTTGGCGGCGTACACCACCGTCCACATCGGGGTTCCGGTGCCGATCGAGGCCAGGGTGTCCTGCATCGTGCTGTGAGCCGGGCCGAGGAGCGGCTGGAAGCCGGCTTGCTGGCAGGCGTCCATCACCAGGTCCACCAGAGCCGGATGGTTGCGGCGGTCGGTCAGCCGGAGCGGAAGGGCGGCGAGTTCCGCGAGATCGACCTCCGGCTGGTCGGCGAGGGCGTGCCGGGCCGGTAGCGCGAGCACCAACTCGTCCTGCCAGACCGGCAGGAAGCGGACATCCGGACTGCTCCCGGCGATGGCACCGCGCACGAAGGCGGCGTCGAGGCGGCCGTCCGCGAGCCGGGCGAGCCGGTCCCGCACCGGAGCGGCATGGAGTTCGACGCGCACCCCGGGGGCCCGTCGCTGATAGGTGTCCAGAATCAGGTCGAGCCGCTCGCCGAGCCCGGTGATGGTGCCGAGTCGGAGCACGGCGGGTGCGGCCAGATCGGCAGCGAGGGCGCGGGCGGCGTCCTCGGCCGCCAGGACGTCCCTGGCGGCGGGCAGGAAGCGTTCGCCGGCCGGGGTCAGCCGGACGTACCGGGGTGAGCGGTCGAACAGCTCGACCTTCAACTCCCTTTCCAGGTGCTTGACCTGTTGACTTACGGCGGGCTGGCCGAGCAGCAACTTCTCGGCGGCCCGGCCGAAGTGCAGCTCCTCGGCGACAGTGACGAAGCAACGCAGCTGCCGTAGCTCCACGCGGTCCCCCTCTTCGATGTGCCGACAGCCCATCGTCGCAGGCCGGGGCACGGGCACGGCGAACCCCCTGCCGCCGGGCGGCAGGGGTGTGGTCGGGATGTGCGGTGAAGGAGTCCCGCCGCCGCTGATGGGCACACCCGCTTGATCGCCCGGCAGTGTGCCGAACGCTGTCGACGCCATAGGACTAAGGGGTTGTTGGAGCCCGGGGGCTAGTGGTCACCGGCCACCGGCTACCGCTTCGGCGTCTCACGGACCTGACGCGTCGCCGCCGCACTCGACGGTACGACGCCTCAACTGGAATGACTCACGGACCCGACCGAGGCGGCGTGGTCGAGTGCGGCAGCGAAGGCGGCAGCGTCGGTCTCCTCGCCGAAGTGGTGGATCACGTGCTCGCGGACGTGTTCCTGCTGGGCACGGCTGAATGCCGCGCAGGCGTCGTGGATGACGTGGGTGGTGTAGCCGCGGTCGTGGGCCTCGCGCAGGGTGGATTCGACACAGACGTGGGTGGCGAAGCCCGCCAGGTACAGGTCGGTGACGCCGAGTCGACGCAGGATCAGGTCGAAGTCGGATGACCCGGCGAAGGCGCTGGCGCCGGCGCGGCCGCGTACGACCGGTTCCCCGAGCGCGGGCCGGAAGGCATCGGCGAACTCGACCCCGGCACTGCCCTGGATCCAGGTGCCGGCCTTGGGGATCGCCGCGCGCAGGCCGAGCCGCGCCGGCGTCCAGCCCTCAAGCTCCGGCGCTCCAGGGGTGAGGACGAGCGGCACGTGCACGACGGGAACGCGGTGCGCGCGGGCGGCGGCCAGTGCGGCAGCTGCGCCGCTCACGGCAGTGTCGAGCAGGCCGCGGTCCTCGACGAGGTGGTTGAGGCGGCCGTGCCGGGGGTCGAGCCACTCGCGCTGGAACTCGATCAGGACGAGGGCAGCGTTCGGGTGTGCGGATATGACCGTCATGGTCGGGCTCCTTGGCCAGGCATTTCCAACTGACGAGTTGGACACTAGCGCGAGCGGGCCATGTTTCCAACTCGCCAGTTGGAAACATGGCTGGAGGGTCGGTCAGAGCGTGAGCCTGCGCACCATGTCCACGATGACGGCGCGCCGGGCGGCCGGATCCTCATCGCCCGTCGCGCCGAGGATCATCCGGGCGAGCTGCGGTGCGACGAACTGCCAGCCGGCGAGCGCGACGATGGCATACAGCAGCTCCCTGGGCGGGAGCTGCGCCTCGGCCTGCGCGGAGCCCCCAGCCTCCCGGTGGGCGCGGGAGACCGCGGCGACCTTCTCGGTGTAGTAGGCGGCCCGGCGCTGCTCGCCCGCGACCGGGGCGGCGGCGTCTCCGTGCAGCGCCTCCCACTGCAGCAGGCGCAGCAAGTGCGGATGGGTGAGGTGGTAGTCGAACACCCGACCCGCGTACTCGGGAACGTCCACCGTCTGCCCGTCCGCCTCCTCCAGCGGCACAGCGGCGGCAAGCTGTTCCAGCTCGCGCTGGACCACCGCGGTGAACAGCTGCTGCTTGCCGCCGAAGTAGGGGTAGATCCGCTCTTTGTTGACCCCGGCCGAGGCCGCGATGCGGTCGATCCTCGCGCCCTCGGGCCCGTACGCGGCGAACTCGTCCGTGGCCGCGTCGAGCAGCAGCCTCTTGGTCTTCGCTGTGTCCCATGCCATGCGCCCAGCATACGAAGCAACCAACCTGCCGGTTGGCAATCGGGTCGTGCGGCAGCTCGAGAGCCTAGCTGTATCGCCCTATGACGTCTCGGCCCTGACGTCGCGAAACCGGCGGACCGGCACCGCATTTCTTGCCCGCGTCGATGCCCGGGCCGGCCGCCGGAACATTGGCGGAAGTTTTGATGCTCTGCGCGTCGAGAACCCAAGCCGTCGGCTCGGCATCCCGTCCGTCCGCTTCTCTCACGAGACGGCGGAGGCAGGTGAGGCTGCGGGCCAGTTCGAGCAGGAAGGTGTGGGGGCGCCGGGCCTAACGTAGGGCAGAGGCGACCAGGCCTTCGAGGGCCTCGCGCGGTACTTCGCCGCCGCTCACCAGCCGGTCGAAGATTAGTCCGTCGATACAGGTCAGCAGGATGTGAGTGCGATTCTCGACGTCCGTCACGCCGTGCGAGGTGAGGAACAGTCGGACGGCCTCGCGTCCGGCGTTCTCGCGGGGTACGAGGATCTCGCGCAGCTCGGGGTTACGCACGCTCTCAACGGCGCAGGCGTAGCGGGCTAGCGAGCGGCGGCGGCCCTCGCCGGTGAGTCGCTGTCGGGTGAGTAGCGCCATGCCGTCCACCAGTTCCTCGACCGTGCGCAGGGGTGGAAGCTCTTCGGCCGTCGTTTGCAGTTCCGCCTGGTCGAGTTGGACCAGGCGTGTGACGAGTCCGGTGAGCAGCGCGGCTCGGGTGCGGAAGTAGGCCGACGTGGTGCCGGGCGGCATGACCGCTTTGCGATCGACTGCGCGGTGGGTCAGACCGCGGATCCCTTCGTCGGCGAGTACATCGAGAGCCGCGTCCGCGAGGAGGGTGCGTCGATCCGAAGTCATGGCTCCTTTCTACACCTGTAGAGACTCGAATAGGATCACCTTCTACGGATGTAGAAAGAGGGGGGCTTCGACATGGGCAATACGGCAGTGGTGGTCGGAGGGGGTATCGGCGGACTGGCCGCCGCGATCGGCCTGCGCCGCATCGGATGGCAAGTAACGGTCGTCGAGCGCGCGCCCATGCTTGAGGACGCGGGGGCCGGTATCTCACTGGCCGCCAACGGCCTACGGGCACTGGACGAACTCGGCGTCGGCGAGGCGGTGCGGGACGCCTCGCGAGGCCAGTACAGCGGCGGCACTCGCACGCCACAAGGCGGTTGGCTGGCCCGCATGGACGGCTTGGCGCTGGAGAAGGCAGTGGGCACGCCGATCATGGGCATCCCCCGCTCCACCTTGCACCGACTGCTTCGCAACTCCCTGCCCGCCGAGGCACTGCTGATCGGTTCCGAGGTGGGCTCGGTCGAGCAGACCGGCCCCGGGACGGTTCGAGTCAGCTGCGGCGATACGGTCCTGGACGCCGATCTCGCGGTGGCGGCGGACGGCATCGGCAGCAAAGTGCGCAGCCATCTCTACCCAGCCCACCCCGGCCCGGTCTACAGCGGCTCGACCGTGCTGCGCGCCATCACCGAGAAGGCGGTCGACCTCCGCACCGACTTCGAGCTGACCTGGGGGTGCGGGGCCGAGTTCGGGCACATCGCCTTCCCGGACGGACGTGCCGAGTGGCATGCCGTCCTCAACCTCCCCGCCGGAACGCGGTTCGTCGACCCACTGGCCGAACTGCGCAAACGATTCCACACCTGGCACAGCCCGATCCCTGCCCTGCTCGATGCGACCCGGCCTGCCGCCGTGCTGCACCACGACGTCAACGAACTCCGCGCACCACTCCCCTCGTACACGGTCGGCCGGACCGCGCTGCTCGGTGATGCGGCACACGCGATGACCCCCAATCTCGGACAGGGCGCTTGCCAGGCGCTGGAGGACGCGGTCACCCTGGCCGCCGCGCTCGCCACCGAGCCCACCGTTGAGGCCGCGCTCGCCCGCTACGACGCCGAGCGCCGTCCGCGCAGCCAGGCCGTCGCGCGGGCCGCCCGGCAGGCCGGGAGGATGGGCCAGCAGCTCTCCCACCCACTGGCCGTCGCCCTGCGGAACACAGCGATGCGACTGACACCCTCCCGGGCCGCAACGCGTATGATCCTTCGGCACCACACCTGGGTCCCACCACAGTTGAACTGATCCGCGTCCCGCCCCGCCTCCTCACCTCCAGGCACCTTCCGGGACGTGGGCCTGGACGACTGCGCCGAGGACGGGGCGCACGTACCGCTGCCGGCGATGGAAGCAGGGCATCAAACCCGTGATCAGGACAGGTCTGCGCGGTCGGCCGGTGTGAGGGTCGTCACCAGGACGTCGCGGTGGGCCGTGCGCGTGGCGTCGACCGGCCGGACGGGCGACACACCGTGCAGGAGGCCACGGTCGTCGGAGACGAGCAGGCTCGCCGGCTCGCAGAGCGTGACCGACAGGATCTCGTCGCCCTCGGGGGTGTAGACGGTGCTTTCGCCCCCGGTGGCGTTGTCGCGGCCGATGAAGAGCGAGGACACCAGGGTGACGCCGTCCTGGTGCCTGCCCTCCGGTGTCGGTTCCCCTCCCCCCTCCGCCGTGGCAACGACCCGGAAGGGATGAACCTTGACGCTCCACCACTCGGGGACGTCCAGCACCGCCGCCACCCGGGCCAACAGGCCGATGATTTGGCGCAGCGTCGGATCGGACACGAAGTTGCCGGTGAGCGGATCGAAGTGGCGGTCCACCGACTCGTAGAGCGGATTGGTGCTGCCGGGCTGGACGAACCCGGTGTGGGGCAGGAGCCGCAGTTCCCCGGTCCCGGGCGAGAGCGAGAAGTGCCCGTAGCGCCGGAGTCTGCGGGCTCCGCGCCGGGCCGCGTACTCGTCCTCCGTCAGATCCTCCCAGTGGGCCGCGAAATGTGCCCAGGAGGATGCATCCGCACTCAGGCACGCCAGCACGTCGGCTGGAGGCAGGAGGTACGCGCCGGTGCCGACCAATGCGGCGCGGGCCGCCTCCTCGGCAGCGGCGGCGTTCTCGTCCGCCGGGTCGAGGAACCCGGTGTCTGGGTCCACGATCTGCCACCGCCCTTTCTCTGATGGGGTGGGATACGGGGCCTCAAAAACATCATCGACCGGCGCCGCACAGGACGCACGTCCGCATGGCTGGCGGTGGGAACACACGGACACCGGGGAGGGGGCGGCCGTCCGGAGCAGCCGCCCTTCCCGTTCATCCACGCGGGCACGGGGCCGCGTTCCCATACTGATGCGCGAGACGAACACATGACCGGGTCACCGAGTTGGACCCCACGGGTGCCTACTCAGCTCAGACGCCGCCCTCGATCAGTGACCAGCCCGAGGAGACCTGGGCGAGCGGACCGACGTTGGTGTAGTCGCCGTTGACGAGCGTCGACGTCCAGGCGGTCCCGTCGTTCTTGTAGAAGAACAGGCTGTCCGAGGTCCGGCCCACTTTGTCCCAGAGACCGGAGGCACCTATCTTGCGGAAGTCGATGCCCGAGCCGTCGGTCGCCTCGGACACCCGGAATTCGAGTCCCCCACCGACCCTCGCCCAGGACAGCACGGAATCCTCGGTCGCGGTCAGCTGCCCCAGGAAATCGTCCCTCGGAATGCTGCCCGTGTCCGTGTACACGCCGCCCTCGAGGGTCCCGTACCCCACGTTGCTCCAGGGGAATTCGGTCGAACCGTGCCTGGCGGCGGAGACCAACGTGTCGCACGAGGCGGCCATGGTCCCCCAGCCCGTGCTGAAGTCGGCGTACGTGCGCACCTGTCGGTACACGCCGTTCTTGAGGGTACCCGTGACGCCGTAGCCGGTGCTGCCGTTGTAGAAGATCACGGAGTCGCCGGACGCCTCGACGAAGGTCCAGCCTGTGGAGAAGTCGTCGAAGGTCCGGGTGCGGGTGTACTGCCCGCCCCTGAACGTGCCGACCTCCCCGTCCCCCGTGTTCTTGTTGTACAGCAGCAGCGAGTCGCGGCTCGCTGCTGCGTGCATGTACCCGGCGGGGAGGTCGAACGCCGACTTGTAATGTCAGCGGCCATTGGACAGGGTGCCGGCGCCCGCTTCGCCGCTGCCGGACTTGTAGAACAGGATCGATGTGCTCGGCGTCGTCTGGTTGCAGTACGACGAAGCGGCGGTCGCGGGCGTCACCGGACCTGTCAGCAGGACGGCCGTCGCGGAAGTGGCAGTGGCAAGCGCGGCCACCAGGGATTTCCTCATGTCTCTCCCCATTTCCTCTCGCTTGGGCGCATGCGACACCAAGGCGCGTGAGACCGGCTATCAGGGCGCGCCGGGATTCCCCGCGCCGCAGCCGTGCAGGAGCCGCAGCCGTGCAGGATCTGAAGGAGGACGTACTGATGCGCGGCCGACCCACCCCGCGCGGCTCCGGCCCGTCGCCGCTGCCGACGTCGTTCCGCGCTCGTGTTCAGACGTCCTTGCTCATCGTGCGCTGCCCACGGCCGCACCGCATCTCGGTGCGGGGACCGGCGGCCGGCTCGGGTCCGGGGTCGCGGGTGGTGCCGGCCGGATGGATGGGATGGGACACTCGCCGGACGCATGGTCCTGGGATGCCCCCGAGGGGTGTAGGGGCAAGTGCCAGGGAGACCAGGATCTCGTCGATCACGACGAGGCGGACGCCTGCTCGGGTGGAGGTGTGGCGACGGTGGTCACGAACTGGCCCGTGTCATCCGCTGGGTGAGGGGATGACGAGACGGTGGGTCAGGACACCAGGGGAGCGGCGTCCACTTCGGTCAACTTGACCGTGCAGAGTCCGCCGCGCTCGCTCTTCACGTCCGTCACTTTGAGCTGAGTGCCCGGCGCGAGGATGTACTCCTCCTCCCCGGTGAAGGCGGAGAAGCTCCTGATCCCGACCGCCTGGGCGGGTGTCACCTCGAACAGCGTCCGCTTGCCGCGGCTGCCCAGGAAAGACCGTGCCACGTTCAGCTCGGAGGTGCACGAGGAGACGCCCCACCAGGTCACCGTCCGACCTACCGGGTACTGCGCCCGCAGGTCCAGCGACACACCGCGCCACAGCGGTTGCGTGTGGGCGGGCAGGCCCGAGAGCGCCGAGAACAGCAGCCGCAGGTAGGGCAGATAGGGCAAGACCCTGGTGCGGTCCGGGGAGCGGAGGACGGCGTTGATCTCGCGGTAGAAGGCGGACTCGCAGGTGTAGAGGTGCAGCGCGGCGATCGCGTCGGCGGACAGGCTGCCGGACGTCTCGTCCGCCCGCCGTTTGCCGAAGTCGTGTGACCGGTCGATGTGTCCGGCGAGCCCGGACAGCGTTTCGGCGACCGATGCGACGGCGTCCTGGAAGTCCATCAGCGGGGTATCGAACACGCCGGTGATCGCGGGGAGGACCAGGCCCTCGTCCTTGACGCTGGTGAGCCGCTCCAGGTACAGCTGGTGCAGGTTCATGGTCGACTCGATGAAAGCGCCCATGCGTGCCGCGACATCCCCGTCCGTACCGGCCGCCCCCTCGTTCCACCCCTTGCTCGGCAGCCAGTCGATCGCGTCGGCACCCAGCGACGCGAGGGCCTCGTTCACCATGGCGAAGTGGTCGCCCTCGCAGAAGACGTCACCCTGCGCCGCCGGGTTCGCGTGGTCGATGTGCCGGACCTCGACGTCCGGGTACTTCTCCTGGAGCCGTAGGACGACCCTCTTCAGGTTGCGGGCGTGCGCCCCCCACCAGGCGAACACGATCCCGCGGTCCTCCTCGTCGGCGTCCTGCTTGGCCTTGAGGATCTCCTCGACGATCCGTTCGGCGACGGGCCGCCAAAACGCCGTGTGCTGGTCGGCACCCATCGATCCGTCGCCGCTGGCGGTGAGCGATGCGTTCAACAACAGCACGCCCTGCGTGAGCATCGCCTGGAACCACTCCGGCGGCTGGACCGTGTCCCGCTCCTTCAACAGCGCGCGAACATCGGCGATGGGCGTCTTCTTGGCGATGCCGTACTTCCACATCGCCGCCGCCTTGATGATGCAGCGGATGCTGACGACCCTGCCGAACTGGCTGTCCTTCCAGTCGTTGAAGGCGTTGTCGAACATGGCTATGCCGGTCGCGCTCTCCGGCCGCGGGTACGGATTCTGGCCGAAGGCGACGACCTTCCACTTGTGTGGCGGGTTGGGCTTGAGAGCCTGGAAGGTCAGCTCACGGACCGGGACGACCTCGGGGCTTCGGCCCTTCCCGATGAACCGGGGGGCGTCCGGCAGCGCCTCGATCACGGGCTTCAGGAGCGGAAGCCAGGGCTCACCGCCGCCGTTGAAGAGTTCGGTGAGCGCCAGGGGGTCGTCCGCGTCGGGCTGGGTCGGCGCCGGGCCGTTGATCGCGTCAGTCATGGGGGATGGGCCTTCGATCGTCGTGTTCGAGGGATGGACGTGGCCGGCAGGGTGGTCGGCAGGGACGGACTCAGCGGTCTTCGGCGGCACGATGCGCACCCGCTGGTCGACGGGGGCGCTCTCGATGCCGCTCAGCTGCGTGATGATCGTGGCGCGCAGCTCGTCGTCATCCTCGAACCAGTGGTCGTGGAAGAGCGTGTACCCGGTCCACATCAGGTTGGCGCACAGCCTGGCCGGGACCCGACCGGTTTGCGCGCCCATCCCGACCAGCGCCACGGAGCGGATACTGCCCGGCGTCTGCCGGTTCTGCCGGTGGACGGCCTGGAACGCGGCAGCGCATGCCATGGCCACGTTCAGTGTGGCACTCACGTTCTGCGAGAACTGCACCATGGTCGGCGTCGATATCAGGTACCGGGGGACGGTCGCCCCCGACGGGACGCAGACCGCACTGCCCACCGGGAGGGCTCCGGCGAACCGATCGCGGATCGCCCGCTGTACGCGTAGCTGGATGCCGGATCCGAGGTGCCGCTTGATGACGGCATCGACCCCGCCGTCCATCCGACCCCGGGAGTTCGTCGGGGTGACCCAGGCGTCGACGTCCTCGTCGAGGATCGAACCCCTGCGGATCTCGATGCCGGGGGTGTCCGCGAACGCCGCCCGCCACGCCTCCACCACGCGCTCGTTCACGTCTGTCAGCACCACCCTCAGCGCGGGCTGAACACTGCTCTCGGTCATCGTCCACTCCTGTCGGGAAACGGCCCCTGCAACACCCCCCGAACGTAACCGCCACCACTGACAACGCCGCTGCAGAAGGGTGATGATGACCGGCCGTCATGGCTGCGGGGACACCCCTCCGACCGGCCTGCGGCCACAGCCGGTCCTACGGGGCACGGCCTGGCCAGATCCCTTCGCTCCGCCGCGCGCACCAACAATGAGGCGCACCCGTGGACGCCGCCGCCCGCTGCAGAACGGGCACCCGCACCGGACCTGTCCGGTCCCGGCTGCCGGGCCGCAGCCAGCCCCCGCCCCTGCTGCCGGTGCGGCTTCGGTCCACGCTCCAGTCCCCGCCTCGGCGCTGGAGGCGGTGGGGTGAGCGGGGACTTCGCGTGCCGAGCCCACACCTGCGGAGTGATCTGCATCACAGGCTGTCACAGCGGTCAGCCGCACGGTGTCTTGAGGCTGACCCCTTGAGACAGAGGAGACAGCATGACCGAGAAGATCGAGGCGGTCGTGATCGGCAGCGGATACACAGGCGTCAGTTCCCGTCAGCAATCAGGGCGCTGTTCCGCCCAATTCACCAGGAGCAAGCGAGCCGACAGGGGCAACTCATGAAGCACCGCATCATCGTCCTCGGCGCCGGCTATGCCGGGGCCTACGTGGCCGGGACCCTGGCCCGCCGGCTGTCCCCGGCGGACACCGAGATCACCGTGGTCAACGCCGAGCCGGCCTTCGTCCAGCGGCTGTGGCTGCACCAGCTCGCGGCCGGCCAGGAGATCGAGGCTCCGCAGCTCGCCGACGTCTTCGTGGGCACGGGGATACGGCTGCGCCTGGCCCGTGTCACCGCCGTCGACCCCGAACGCCAGGTCGTCGCCGTGGCCGACGCCGACGGCGGAAGCGGCGAGCTCGGCTACGACACGCTTCTCTACGCGCTCGGCAGCCACGGCGCCGACCACGGCGTCCCCGGCGTGGCCGAGCACGCCTTCGACGTCACCGGCCGGCCCTCCGCGCTGCGTCTGCGCGAGCGCCTGGACAGCCTGGGCAGGCGGGACGGAGGCCGGCGGGTGCTGGTCGTCGGCGACGGGTTGACCGGCATCGAGACCGCCACCGAGATCGCCGAATCCCGGCCCGGCCTGTCGGTGACGCTGCTCGCCCGAGGGGAGCTGGGCGCCCCGCTCTCCGCCGGAGCCCGCAGCCACCTGCGCCAGGCCTGCGACCGGCTGGGCATCACCGTCCTGGAGCACACCGAGGTCGAAGCCGTCGAAGCGGCGCGGGTGCTGTGCGCCGACGGCACTGCCCTGGCGTCCGACGCGACCGTGTGGACGGCCGGGTTCGCGGTCAGCCCCATCGCCGCCGCAGGCGGGCTGGAGGTCACCGAGAACGGTCGGATCGTCGTCGATCGCACCATGCGCTCTCTCTCGCACCCGAACGTCTACGCCGCCGGTGACAGCGTCTACGCCATCGGTGACAACGGCCGGCCGCTGCCGATGTCCTGCGCTTCGGCCGGTTACACCGGCATGCAGGCCGCGGCCGCGATCGTGGGACGCTTGACCGGCCGCAAGATCGCGAACACCAGGCTGGAGTACCTGGGCAACCACATCAGCCTCGGGCGGCGGGACGGGATCCTGCAGTTGGTCGACGACGAAGCGCAGGCGAAGCCCAAGTACGTGGGCGGCCGGAAGGCTGCGCGGATCAAGGCGGGCATCCTCAAGATGTCGTTGTGGGCCACCTCGCACCCGACCTTCGGTCTGCCCAAGCGCAAGCGCCACTTGGCCGCCGCGCCGGGTCTGTCCGTCGAGAAGACGGTCCGACCCCTGGAAAGCGAAGGGGTCACCCATGGCTGAGAACACCTGTCTCGTCGTGCAAAGCGGGCCCCGGGGCGACCACCGCCGGCAACTGTTGCAGTCCAAGCCCCGGCGAGGCGTCGGCCAGCGTGGTGCGGGCAGCCTGACCTCGCATTCGATGCGGAGAGACCGAGAGATGACCGACCACACCACCGACCTGGCGACCGAAGCGTTCGTCGCCCACCGCAACCTGCTGTTCACCGTCGCCTACGAGATGCTCGGATCGGCGGTTGACGCCGAGGACGTCCTCCAGGAGACCTGGCTGTGATGGGTCAGGGTCGACGTGGGACGGCGCGCCCTTGAGACCGGGAACCCGCAGGACCTCCTCGACGTACTCGCCCCCGACGTCGTTCTGCTCAGCGACGGCGGCGGCGTCAAGAGGGCCGCACTGCATCCGGTCATCGGCGCCGAGAAGATCGTCGGCTTCTACCTCGGCGGCTCCGCCAAGGCCGAAGCCACCATCACCCGGGAGCCCACCGTGGTCAACGGCAGCCCCGCACTCGCCGTACACGTGGGCGGCGAGCTCGACGGCGTCATGGCCGTCCGTGTTGAGGACGCCCGCATCGCCGGCCTCTACTTCGTCCGCAACCCCGAGAAGCTGACCCACGTCACCTCCGAGACCCCGCTCACCCTGCGCTGACGCCAACGGCTCGGACAGCAGCGTCTGTTGCCGCACACCACAAGGGAGACCACACCATGACCAGACGAACGGCGGCTGCACAGGACGGCCTCACCTTTCTCAAAACCGCGACAGCCCTGCAGACCCTGACCCTTTTCTTCCAGGCGGTCACCGCGGGCATGCTGCTGACCTCGTCCCACGGCTATCTGATGCACGACGTCGGATCGAAGGTGATGTACGCGGCCGCCATGCTGTACCTGCTCGCCGCGATCCTGGCCTGGCGCCCGGGCGGCGGATCCCCCCGCCCTGTCTTGTACGCCACCGGCTTCCTCGTCCTCGCCTCGGCGCAGGTCGTGCTGGGCATCGCCCACGCGCCCTCGTTCCATGTCCCCCTGGGCGTGGTGATGTTCGCCCTCAGCACCCTGGCCCTGGTCCAGACACTGTCCCCGCACTGGCTGCTGCGCCCCGCTGCCAGGTCGTAGCCGCCGAGCGCAACCGCTGTGGATCGGCCGGGGCGACCTCGACGGTGAACCCAACGGTCACGAGGGCCGTGGGCGGCAACGGCCGGCCGGTCCCAGATGCCTGGTGCGACTCCGGACGGTCATCGCCGGCGTCGCCGTTCAACAGCGATCGAGTCGCAATTCACAGCCATGCCCGGGCCCCTGGGACCCGCGATCTCATGAATGACCAGTTCAGGCCCATATCAGAAAGGCAGGGCACCTCATGCCCCTTCGATCCCTGCGGCCCCTTCGATCCGTGCTTGCCGTGACCGCTGCCGTCCTGATCGGCGGATTCGCGTTCGCCGGACCGGCCGCGGCGGACCCCTCGGTCCAACCGGTCGCCGCAAGCATCTACACCGTGAGCATCGGCCAATCGGGGCCTCCCTGTCGGCGCTGGTCGGCCTCCTCGGCGCGGTGGGCGGCGGTCTGGCCCTGGCCCGCCCCACCAGGCAGGGACACATCGCCACCTGGGCCCGGCGGAGCGGAGCTGTCACGGCTCTCGCGGCGGGTGTGGTCGCCGTGGCCGTCGGCGGGACGGTCGCGGCCACCGCCGACGGCGGTCTCAGCACCGGCAACGGGCTCGGCGGCGCCTACTTCGCCATGCTCCTGGGCCTGATCGCCGTCACCCTCGGCTGGCTGGCCCGCTCCCGTTCCCGCCGAACCCGCTGATCTCATCGCGCATCCTCGGCAATGCCCCAGCCGTACTCGGTGGGCCACCCCGGCCGCAGCCCTGGTCAGAGCACCCCCGCCGCCGGGCGGGCAGTGGAGGCAAGGCCGGGCAGCCGCAGCGGCCGTGGGCAGCCCCCGCACATGAACGACCGTCGCCCGTACGACCTCCGGCACGACGGCGCCGACCTCGCCCAGGGCGACCCGCCACCGGCCCACGTCCGGACCGTACAACTCCGTTCATGTCGAAGGCAATCAGGGTGAGCGCAGGGCTGCCGTCTCCCGGCAGCACGCCGGGTGAGGTGGGCACACCGGTGGCCAGCGGCACTGACCCGGACGCCCTAAGTACAAGCCGGTCCCCGTGACACCAGTGGCGGCGTCGTGGCGTGGTGGCGTGACCCACGTCGCGCGTCCACAGGTCGCCGCGATGGACCTCGCCCCGCTGTGTGCCTTCCGACGACGTACTCCGCCGCCCCTGAAACCGGGCTCACCCGCGGTTCGTTCTGACCGTCCGCCCATGCTGAACTGCACCGTGCGCCCGGACTGGCGACGAGCGTCCGTTTGCCTGAACGTCCTGGGAGCGTGCACACTTGCGCGAATTCCGGCCGGGCGCAGCGTCGCACCCCTCAAACAGACCGGCCCGGTACCGACCGTGCCGGCCATCGGCAAGCCAGCAGGAGCAGGTGTTGAGTACATCGGGCACAGGCCGTCAGCAGGACCTCCAAAGCGTCAGCGACGCGCAGCTGTGCGCACTGCTGCGCGCGCACACCTCGACGTCCGATCCCGAGATCAGCGACGTGATGGGCGAGGTGTTCGCCCGTCACCATTCCGCCGTACTCGCCTACGCCCGCACGTGTTGCCGAGACCTGTCCACCGCCCAGGACCTTGCGGCCGAGGCCTTCACCCGAACCTACCGGGCAGTCGCCTGGGGTGCCGGACCCGAGCACGCCTGGCGCCCGTACCTGCTCACCTGCGTGCGCCGGTTGGCCAGCACGTGGGCACGTGACGGTGCCCGGACCCAGCTGTCCGACGACTTCGAGAAGTGGGCTGAGGACCTCTCCGACGGGCAGGACATCGAGGGGGCCGTCCTTTCGGCGGAAGAGGGATCGCTGGTCTTGCGGGCCTACCAGTCGCTGCCGGAGCGCTGGCAGGCCGTGCTGTGGCACGCGGTCGTCGAGGACGAGCCTGCCGCCGCGACCGCCGCCCGCCTCGGAATATCGGCAGGAGGCGTCGGCTCGCTCGTCGCGCGTGCACGGGAAGGCCTGCGGGAGGCGTACCTGCGCGCCCACTTGGACCAGACCGCGAGCGAGGAGTGCCGCCACTACGGAGCGCAGATCGCCGCCTCGCTTCGCAGGCCGGGCAAGCGCGTCACCCAGGATCTTCGCCGCCACCTTCAGAGTTGCGACGACTGCACCCGGGCCGAACGCGACCTGCGAGACGCCAACGGCCGTCTGGGCGCGCTCCTGGCGGGTGGAATCCTGCTGTGGGTCCCCAGCTCGTTCCTGGCGTCCATAGGCGGACACGGTGCCCACCTCTCAGTAGGCGCGCTGGGCGGGGTCAAGCTTGCGGGCGCGCGGATCGGCGCCGCGAAATGGGCTGCTACGGCGGCCGTCGCGGGAACGACGGCGACCGCGGTCTTCCTGCTGCCGACCGACGCTCCGAACCGGCCCGACCCGGCCGCACCCACGAGACCAACCGCAAGTGCGGCCCCGATACCGTCGGTGACCCCGCTCGTGGCTGTTGCCACCTCGGCGTCGGCCACAGCCACACCGACTCTTGCCACCGCAACGTCAGCCGTCGCCACGCCCGCCTCGCCGTCGCCCTCGAACGGTTCCGCAGGCATACCCCTGGTCAACGTCGGCTCGGGTCTGTGCGTCGGCCTGGCCGACGGTGGTTCTGACGGGCCGTTGGAGCTTGAGCAGTGCACCGGAAAGCCTTCCCAGGGATGGCAGCGCCTGCCGGCCCGTCAGGGCACCTATCAACTCCGCAACACGGGTACCGGGACCTGCCTCGACGGAACCACCGCTGGTGGGAATGTCGTTGCGGTCTCCCTCCGCACCTGCCGGTCCGGCACGGAACTCACGACGCAGCTGTGGAGGTTCGAACCGGATGCACGACCGGGCGCGTTCCGGATCTGGTTCGTACCACCGGTCAGGGGGAGTGACTACTCCGACCATCTGCTGGGCCCGCGGGACTGGCCGAAGGCCAACCCTCCACATCCGGGCTCGACCATGGTGCACCTTCCCAACTACTACAACTCCGTCAATTTCCTCTTCGCCCTGGGGTGAGTGCACGTGGACGGGTGCGCGCATTCGGCCACTGAGGAGGCCGGAGCCACCCAGCCGCCGTCGACGGTAGCCGGGCGCGGCCCCGTCCGTTTCTCGGGACGCGAGGCAAGCGCCAAGGCGGCTGCCCGGCTCCCGTGTTCTCGACAGAGGGCGTCGCGCTGCTCCCGGTCGTACGGCCCTCGGGGACTGGCGGGCGGTGTTGGTGAACCGGCGCCGGCTGTTCTGCAAGGTGCCGCCCAAGCGCGAGGGCGGCTGGAAGACCTCGCCCAAGACGAAGACCGTGTGTCAGTCACCCGCCTCTTCCAGCTCATGCAGCAGGCCGTCACCAAGCCGGCGGGGAGCGTCATTCCAGCCATGCCGTACGCGGGCGGAGCACGGGGGCGCGAACCGTCGGACCCGCAGCCGCCCGGTGCACCCAGTTTGGTGTCCGGCCTCCAAGCACCTCAGTGGGGTCAGTGGGATGCATCCAGGTAGACGCGGTTGGCGACTTCCTGGGCGGTGTGGGCGAAGGCTCGGATGCGTGGGGTGTTGTTTGCTTTCAGCCAGACGGGGGCCCAGTCGATGGGCGGAGCGTCGGAGAACGGGACGTAAGCGACATCGGGGCGGGCGTAAAAGCGGGTTGCCTGGGCTCCGACGATGTAACCTCCGCAGCCCGCTGCGATGAGTTGCAGGGCTTCCTGGAAGGTCTCGAAGTGGGGGCCGGGGGGAACGGCCCTGCCTTGCGGGGTGCGCTCCGGCCAGCGGTCGGCGGGCCAGTCGCCGGGCAGAGCGCCGGCCAGTCGCAGGAGCGGGATGGTCGCCAGATCTTCCATGGTCAGGTTCTTGCGGTGAGCGAAGGGGTGTCCGACAGGGACGGCCAGCATGCGGGGTTCGGAGATCAGTACGGGGCCGACGACCATGTCGGGCTCGGAGATCGGCAGGCTCAGGACGAGGACGTCCACGTCGCCCGCGCGCAGTCGCGCGACGGCGTCGATGACCTGCGCTTCCCGGGCGTGGACGCGGCAGTCCGGGACGCGCTCCGGAAAGAGGTCTCGCGTTTGGTGGACGACCTGTCCTGCAGCGGCGCCGACGAAGCCGACTCGCAGCGTGGTGAGCGTGTGGCGGACGCTGGCGATCGCGCGATCGAGGCCGGCCTGGATCTGTTCGTAGCCCGGCCTCAGGTCGTCGTGCAGCCGGTGGCCGAGTGGGGTCAGGCGGACACTGCGGTTGGTGCGTTCGAACAGCGGCGCCCCGATGTGCCGTTCCAACTTCCTGATGGTCTGGCTGATCCGGCCCGTGGTGACGTTCAGGCGTTGGGCGGTGCGCCCGAAGTGTAGTTCCTCGGCCAGGGTGAGGAACGCTTCGAGTTCCAGGCGTTCGAGCACCGGGCCTCCTGGTCGTGGATCCGAGTGTTGAATCTGGTTAAACGTGGGTTCCAGTATCAGACGTTGTTTGGCTGATCTTCAAGGGAGAACCTGGTCCATAAGGCGCGGCAGTGTTGACCGCTCAGCCGAGACGCCTCATCACCCTGTTTCGCAAGTCGACCTTAGGAGAACTCCTGTGGGCAAGATCGTCGCCCTTACCTATCTGTCGCTCGACGGCGTCATGGAGAACCCGGCCTGGACCGGCCCGTACTTCAACGCCGAACACGCCGCGTACGCCCATGACCGCATGTTCTCCGCCGATGCCTTGCTGCTGGGACGCGTCACCTACGAGGGGATGGCCGCTGCCTGGCCGCACATGGAGGAATCGGAGGGCGAGGGCGCCGTCCGTATGAACACGCTCCCCAAGCACGTGGTCTCCACGACCCTGCGGGAAGCCGAGTGGAACGCCACCGTGGTCCGCGGCGACCTGGCCACCGAGATCCCCAAGATCAAGGACCAGTACACGGGCGACGTTCTGATCTACGCCAGCGGCGACCTGCAGAACTCGCTGATCGAACTCGGGCTGGTCGACGAACTCAAGCTCTGGATCCACCCCGTCGTCGTCGGAAAGGGCAAGCGGCTGTTCCCCGAGGGCATCCCTTCCACCTCGTGGACCCTTGCCAGCACCACCACCTTCAGCACCGGCGCCGTGGTCCTCGACCTCCGTCCCGCCGGCCGGGGCGCTCAGGAGTAGAGGACTGACAGCACCTCATCTCCTGCATCAGCGTTCGTTGACGAGTTCAACAGCGTTCAGTGATCAACTCGCTCGTGGGTGTTGACGAGAGGCGACGGCCCTGCGGTGTGAGAGGCCGTGTGGCGTGTCGTTCACGTCAAGACGAAGCACCCCCTGTCGCTCCAGTTCGGTCAGTAGCGGCAGGGAAGGATCGATCTCGTTCCACCGCAGGTCCAGCTTTTCCAGCGGTGGCATTCACGGCGAGCCGGTACGGCAACTGGCTGAGGCGTTGCTCCGCAGGCCGATCTGCGGGAGCCGCGGGAGGCAGGCCAGCGGCTCCGGCGGATCGGCCACGGAGTTCTGCTCAGCCAGCTTGCCCGGCTCGTCGGGCACCGACGTGAGCGCGTTGTGTCCAAGGCCCAAGGTGTTCAGCAGGTACAGCCGTTCGATCCCTGGCAGGAGAGTCGTGAGTCTCCGTTGTCCGCGAGGATCAGTACGCGGAGCTCGGTCCGCTGCCAGACTGACTCTGGGCACTCGGGCACCTCTCCGAGCTCTTCACACGCGAGGTTCAGGGCATGCCTCACTGCCTTCTCCCTCTCGTCAGCGGTTTTGGGCCTGGATTCTCATCCGGCTTCGGGACCAGCAGCAAGATCGGAACGAGATAACCAGCCTCGGCGGAGGAGACCGCACCGCCAACTCGGGGCATCGTCAACACGCCCGGCCGGGGCTGCTGCCGTCGGCCTGCGCGAAGGGCAATGCCTGGCGGTGGCAGTACCTGCGCGGTGAGCGCCGGAACCACTTCCTGTCCGGCAGCGGCCGATCACCCCACCAGCGCCCTTACGCCGTGCGGAGGCACACAGACCGGTACGGTCCGGCCCTCGCCGGCAGGTTGTGGCGCGAGCGTCGCGTATCCGGGCTGGACGACATCGCGGAGCTGGGTCTTCCGATCCGCCAGGACCGCGCCGATGGGATCTGGGCGCAACGGGCCCGGACGCCGGTGTTCAGCACGACGAGGACTTCCTGTCCGCCGTACACCCGGCTGAATGCGTATAGCCCCGGCCCCGTGGCGTCGGACCATCGCACGTGCTGGCTACTTCTGTGCAACGAGGCGAGCCGGCGCCGGACTTCGATCAGCCTGCGCGTCCACCGGAACCCGGCGGAGGTCGTCTTGAATCCGCCGCCCGCTGAGCTCGGGGACGTGAAGAGCCCTTCGGGGACCATGTCCTCGCGATTGCGGGGTGAGGCCGGGTCGGCCGCCCCCTCGGGTTCCAGGCAACGTGTCGATTGGCGAAATCCCTGCTCGGTGCCGTAGTAGAGAGGAGCAGCATGCCGAGCGAGAACAGCAGGAATCCCATGGCTGCGTGGAGCGGGCCGGACGGTTCCCCGTACCGGAGGAACCGGTAGGCGACGTGGTTGTCGATGAACCTGATGGGGCATGCGTGTGCCGGGCCGAAGGCGTCGGATGCCCGGTGAAAGCTGTCTTCCAAGGATCGGGCGGGGGCTTGCCCGTGCAGCGCCCAGCTTTGGCGGTACTCGCCGTAGTTGTAGGCAGCGTCCATCCCGAGGCCGAGGCGGAGGCAGTCGGCGTGGGCGCCGCGGCAGCCCACCTCAAGCAGCCGCTGATAGAGCTGGTCAGCCCGCCTCGGGGCCGTCCGAGGGTCTGGCTTCGGAGTCCCTTTTCCAGGCTCCTGCCACGTGCTGGTGAGCATCGACGGTTGGGGAGTCGACGGATACCAGCCGCTCGATTTCGCCCGCCGCACCGGCGTTTGTCTGCGCGGCCCGGAGCATCCGCTCGTAGGTCTTGTCCGCCGATCCACAACCCAAGATCACTTTGACGACAGACCCTAGGGCAAGAGGGAGGGCGGCAGTGCCAACTCTCGGAAACGGCCCCACTCCGTGATCACCAGCTCCGATACTGGCGGGACGTCCATGCGAAGGAGTCGACCGTGACCGACGACGAGCAACAGCTCGCCGCCCTCCTCAATGACCTCCCCGGCCACGACGACGCCCCGTTCTGGCGCGGACTCAAGGAAGCCGCGGGCATCCACCGGATACGCTCTACCATGTCCTCCGCCGTCGAAAGTGCCCAGGACGGGGACTTTGAGGCGCTCGCAGAGTTCGTCCTCGACGTCTTCAACCGCGACACCCGGCTCAAGGACATCACCGCCGCCCTCGCCACCCATCTCGGAAGCACCCTGCGTGCTCGCGCCTGGATCGCCGACGCCATCGCGGCCGCGGACCGCGTCAACCGGAGCCACGTCGAGGACCCCCTCGATGAACTCGCCGAGAAGTGGTAATGGTGGCGGTCGGATCGGCAACCAGGATCCCGCTAGAAGTTCGTTTCATGCCGACCGCTGTCTCGGCGCTGCATGCGCAGTCGCCAAGGAGGATCCAGTGTCATCGTCGTACGACCCTCGGTACGCTCCCGCCGGAGATGTGGGTGCAGCGCTCATGGTCATTGACTCCCGACTCAAAGCGATCTACGACGGCACGACCGAGACCGGTCCGGAGCAGCGGCTGCTGATGGACCAGTTCATCGCGTCCTCGGGACCCGGGGGAGCCCGTGACCTGCTCGACGGCGCGTGCACACTCATCTACATGTTCATGACGTGGCTGCGGAAGGCGTACGAGGACCACGACAAAGACGTCATCGAGTACGTGGTGCCCAACCTCGTGGCCACGATGCGCACGATGCCCCGGAGCATCCGTCCCGAGACCATCCCCACCATGGCCGGGATGGTCATCGCGGCAGGCACTGGCCTGAGCCCCAACCTGTGGCGCAAGCAGTACGGGGACTGGACCAAGGAAGAGATGAACCCCCTGGAAGCCACGGCCTTCCTGCTCGCGGAGCACATCAATCGGCTCACGGGCGACCGCGACTACGCCACCCGCCTGATCACCAACGCTCTGTCCAGCGCGGAGCAGGACTGACCTGCGGCATCTTCAGAAGTCTCCTGGGTGGGGTCCGCGTACGCAGCAGCAGCTCCGCGACGCCACGAAGGAACTGCCCGAGTCGTGCTGAGGGTTGGCCGAAGACCCTGCGTCGGGCCCGAGCGAGCCGCATGGCCCGGCGGAGGTGCGGAAGCGCACCCGGCGTGAACGTGGAAGGCCCGCACGGCGCGGACCTCCCCGCGGGTGCCTCAGTCCTCGGCGATACCTGCGTGGCCGAGTCCATCGTCCAGGGTCCCGTCACGGTTGGGCAGGCGGCGAGGAGCCGTACGAGCGCTCCGCGGGGTACCGCCTACAGCACGGGAACGGTCCAGCGCACCGGCGAGAAAACCCGGACGAGCTGGGCGGGCGGTGACGTGCAGGAGTACGTCCGGGCAGCCCCGTCCGAAGGCGTCCACCGGGCTGCCCACCACGATGCCGACTCGGCGGCCCGTCGGGCCGTCCACGAGGTGGGCTCACGTCCCACACTTGCCGTGCCACGTCGACGCACACGCCGACCGGAGGTCGGTCAGGGGCGCCCCTCCGCGGCGCACCGCGCACCGCCCGGCGGCCCGTACCGTGTCCGAACAGCGCGAACCCGCCGGTCAGCAGGTCGGCTTCCCGGAGTGCGACGGCGCCGTCGGCGCGGGCGGGAATGGGCATGACAGCGCCCCTATCGGCAGGCCCGTCATGGGGCGCGCGGATATCCGTCACGGCCGAAGCCCCCTTCCGGGGCGTCGCCGGGAAGGGGGCTTCGGGGTCGTCGCGGATCGGCGGGCGCCAGCGGCGTCGAGAACGCGGCGGATGGCCTTCGGGGCGACGCAACAGCGCCGGGCCGGCCTCGCCCCCGCATCCGTGCGGACGCCCCCGATCGACGGATCTCAGTAACCGGTCACCGGGCCGCCGCGAACGCGGCCAGACCGAACTGCCTGCATGGACCGCGCCCGCGTCGAGCACGTCTTCGCGCGGATGAATGACCTGGAAGATCCTTAGCGAATGCCGTCTGAAGGGCGACGGCATTCACACCGCGATGCTCGGCATCGCCCGACTGCACAACCTCGCCCTCACGGGACGGCTCCCGCCCCTTCAAGAGAGGCCCAGGGGAAACGGTTCCCCACCTCGCCGGCTCGGAGGATGCTCAGTCGAGACAGAACTCGTTGCCCTCGATGTCCTGCATCACGATGCACGACTCGTTGGTGTCATCGGCAAGCAGCGTCCGCACGTGTACCGCGCCGAGCGCGACCAGTCGTGCGCACTCGGCCTGGAGTGTGGCGAGGCGTTCCTCACCCACGAGCCCGGTGCCGGCCCGCACGCAGAGATGCACCCGATTCTTGACGACCTTGCCTTCGGGAACGCGCTGGAAGAGTAGCCGCGGGCCCGCACCTGAGGGGTCAATGCAGGAGAACCATTGCACCTGATGCTCAGGCGGCAGCGAGCGATGGTAGTCGTCCCACGTGTCAAACCCCTTCGGCACCGGCGATACGACGTACCCCAACACCTCGCACCAGAAACGAGCGAGGCGCTCAGGTCCTGCACAGTCAAAGGTGACTTGAAACTGCTTGATCGATGACATCGGTGCACCATAACAGGGCGGACTCTCTGGCCCATTCGCCCGTGTGGATCCGCATGTTGTCGGGAGGACGGGCCCCTTCTAGGCCCGTGTGAGGTTGTGGTCGGTCGTCCTTCACGAGGTCGTCGATCCAGACTGTTGCGGCGCGGAGGTGGAGGCCGGCGAGGTAGCTTTCGGGCGACTTGCCATAGCGGGTGACGATCCCTCGCCAGGCCTTCCAGTCTGTCGATCAGGCGTTCGACGGTGTTCCGTTCCTTGGAGAGACCGGCGTCGTGAACTGACGGACCGGGCCGCCTCTGGACCCCTTCTTCTTCCGGTTGGCAGCCTGGTCCTTCTTCTCAGGAATGACCGCCTTGATGTTGCGCTTGCGCAGCCAGTGTTGTGGCCGGAAAGGTTCACCGACGCGCGACAGAGCCCGCCGTGCTGCCCGCGCCGACGATGCCGCCGCCACGACCGAGTCCGGGGCCGCCCGATCACGTGACCGTGCTCCCGCCCGCCGAGCCCCCGGAATCCGCTTCGTACGCGGAAGCGGTTCTTCGCCCGCTGGCGCCGACACTGACTTTGTGGCCCTCGTGAGCCCCAGCCGCTCCGGTGTCACGCGTTACATCGGCCGTGACGAACGCGACCGTCCCCTTCCGGTGCGCTCATGTCCGGAAGGGACGATCAGTCTGCCCCTCTGACCCCTTTCGCGGCCGACTGCTCACGAGGCGCTGGTGGGCGCCGTACGGTGTTGTTCGTTCGGCCGCCCCAGGCTAGTCCCCCGGTCTCAGGGCGGCCGTTGTCGGCCGGCATCCCCGGGTCCCACCCTCGAACCCTCGGAGCGCGCGCCGCATGCCAACTCGTGCCGCGTGGCCAGCAGGCAGTCCTGCGTACCGCCGTGGTGCATCGGCCGTCTCACCGGCCGTCCTCCAATGTCAGCGGCTTCCAGAACTGTGGGGCGCGGTTGTGTGAACTCGGTGTCGAAACGAGCCTCGGTGCCACGGTGTCAGACCTGGACGCCGAGGGCCGTGCGGTGCTGGTGGACGGTGGCGCCCCGGTCCCATGCGACGGGCTGAGCGTTGCGTGACGGCGCCGCCAGGCATTCGGGGGCTCGTGGCCCTGCAGGGCCACACGAAGGAGGAACGCGCTTGTCACGCCAGATACTTACGGTCAGCCCGGAGGGGCCCGACGGCTTTCGGACGATCGGTGAGGCGTTGGCCAATGCGCGCAGTGGCGCGGTGGTCAGTGTGGCTCCGGGGACGTACGCGGAGAGCCTGACCATCACCACCCCGGTCACCATCGTGGCGGAACAGGCCCGCGGCAGCGTGCAGATAGCCCCGCGCCGTGGAAGTGCGCTGGTACTCAAGGCCGAAGCGGCCATGCTCACCGATCTGGTGTTGCGCGGACGCGACGAGGAACTGCCGGTCATCGACGCGCCGCGCGGACAGGTGGCCATGCAGGGCTGCGAGATCACCGGCTCCGCCTGGACGGCTTTGCTCGCCCGGGCCGGCGGCTCGCTGGCCCTGCGGGACTGCCGGGTCAGTAATCCGGGTGGCGCCGGAGTGGTGGTGACGTCCACGGTGGAGAGTTCCCTGGAGTCCTGCACCATCGAACACCTCGGCACCTCCGGCGTGGTCATCGGCGAACGAGGCCGGATCACCCTGCGCGGCTGCGTCGTCCGCGACGCCCGTGGCAACGGTGTACTTGCCAACGGAGAGGCCCGGGGGTCGGTCGAGGAGTGTGACATCTCCTCGACCGACAAGCCCGCCGTAGCTCTGGAGGACAACAGTTCAATCCGGGTGCTGCGCACCGTGGTGCACGACACCAGCACGGGAGTCCAGCTCGCGAGCCAGGCCGCTACGGAACTGGAGGATGTGCGTGTCACCGGCACTACCGGCGTCGGCATCGTGGTCAGCGGCGGCAGTGACCCGGTGGTCCTGCGTTGCCGTACGGCACGTACCAAGAGCCATGGCCTCCTGGTCACCGACCGCTCCCGGGGGACCTACGAGGACTGCTGGCTGGACGCGGCTGAGGCCCCCGCCCTCCGGGTGAACGGACACGCCTCTCCCGTCCTGGTCGGCCTGACCGTCCGCGACTGCGCGACGACCGCGGTACTGCTGGAGGAGGAGTCGGCCGCCGAACTGGACCGGCTCGATGTCACCGACGCCCTGGGAACCGGCGTCTCCATCCGCACCGGAGCCAACCCGCTCGTCAGACGCGCCCGCATCAACGCGCCGCGCGGCCACGGCGTGGAGGTGCTGAAGGACGGCCGGGGCCGGCTGGAGGACTGCACCATAGAGCGGCCCGGCGGTTGCGGCATCAGGGCAGAGGACGACGGCAACGTGTACGTCGGGGGCGGAGCCGTCCTCGCGCCCCGCGCGAGCGGCCTGTCGATCGGCGGCGACGGCATCATGACGGTGCGGGACCTGGAGATCGCCGAGGCCGAGGAGTCGGGCGTGATCGTCGAGGGAGGCGGGGAGATGACCGCCACCCGGCTCCGGGTGGCCCGCAGCGGGCGCCACGGCATCCTGGTCTCGGACGGCGGACGCGGCTCGTTCAACTCCTGCGAGATCGGCGGCAGCGCGGACGATGGCCTGCGCGTCGACTCCACCGACCCGGTCTCCGTGGTCAACTGCACCGTCCGGGACAACGGCGGCGGCGGCCTCGTTCAGTCCCAGCCCGGTGAGCGGCTGGCCGTCGACGGACTGACCAGTACCGGCAACGGCAAGCGGGACGCCTGGGGCTCCGCCGGGCCCGACGGCGCGGGCGCGGCCGGGCAGGGTGGCGCCGAGGGCGAGGATGCCCGGCTCGTCAGAGCGGACGGACCCCTCGCCGCCCTCGACGCACTCATCGGCCTGGACAACGTCAAGCAGCAAGTGCGTACGCTGGTCAACCTCACCCGTATGGCCCAGCGCCGCGCCAAACTCGGCATGCCCGCCCCGCCGATGGGCCGGCACCTGGTGTTCGCGGGCCCACCCGGCACCGGTAAGACCACCGTGTCCCGGCTGTACGGGGCGATCCTGGCCGAACTCGGTGCCCTCCGTTCGGGACACCTCGTCGAGGTCTCGCGGGCCGATCTGGTGGCGCAGGTCATCGGTGGTACGGCCATCAAGGCCACGGAGGCATTCAACCGGGCCCTCGGGGGCGTGCTGTTCATCGACGAGGCGTACACGCTGCTTTCCGACGGACGTGGCTCCGGCGCCGACTTCGGCAGGGAAGCCGTCGACACCCTCCTCAAGCTCATGGAGGACCACCGCGACGACGTGGTTGTCGTCGCGGCGGGCTACTCCGCCGAAATGGAGGCGTTCCTGGCGTCCAACCCCGGTCTGGCATCGCGGTTCTCCCGGACCGTGGAGTTCGAGAACTACGCGGTGCCCGAACTGGTGGCGATCGTCGAGAGCATGTGCGCCGGTCACCAGTACGAACTCGGCGACACCGCCCGTAAGGCCCTCGCCGCGCACTTCGAGCGGATACCCAAGGACGCGACCTTCGGCAACGGCCGCGCAGCCCGCCAGGTGTTCGAGCAGATGGTCGACCGCCAGGCGTCCCGGCTGGCCACGCTCACGGACATGACCGACCAGGACCTCCAGCTGCTGCTTCCCGAGGACATCGGGGAGGAAGCCGCTCGTGAGGCCACCGGTGAGGCCGTCGGCAGCCCGGACGGTGATCCGCTGGCGCGGCTGGGCGACCTGGTGGGCCTCGCGGCCGTCAAGCGCGACGTCACGGACCTCGTCAACCTGTTGTCCGTCACCCGCCACCGGGAGGCCGCCGGGCTGCCCGCACCGCGCATCAGCAACCACCTGGTCTTCACCGGTCCGCCGGGCACCGGAAAGACCACGGTCGCGCGGCTCTACGGCGAGCTGCTGGTCTCACTGGGCGTGTTGCCACGGGGCCAGCTCGTGGAGGTGGCCCGTGCCGACCTCGTCGGGCGGTACGTCGGTCACACGGCGCAGCTCACCCAGGAGGTCTTCGAACGGGCTTTGGGCGGAGTGCTGTTCATCGACGAGGCATACACACTCACTCCCACCGGTCCGGGTTCCGGATCGGACTTCGGGCAGGAGGCGGTGGACACACTGCTGAAGCTCATGGAGGACCACCGCGACGAGGTGGTGGTCATCGTCGCGGGCTACACGGAGGAGATGGAGCGCTTCCTGACCTCCAACCCGGGTCTTTCCTCCCGCTTCTCCCGGCGGGTGGAGTTCGCCGACTACTCCTCGGACGAACTGGTCACCATCGTGCGCCAGCACGCGGTCACCGCCGGATACGAGTGCGTGCCGGGCACCGGACAGGTGCTGCGCACGTACTTCGAGTCGATTCCGCGTGACCGGGCCTTCGGCAACGCGCGACTCGCCCGCCAGGTGCTGGAAGGCATGATGACGCGTCAGGCGGGCCGGCTCAGCGCGATGGCCGCCCCCGGACTGGAGGACCTGCGTCTGCTGCTTCCCCAGGACGCGCTGCCCGGGAAGGCGATGTTCCGGTGACCCGAGTCCCACAACGGCCTCCGTTCCCACCCCGGCCCCGGAGCGGGGCCCGTAGGGGCCGTTCCGCGCCCGTTCCGTTCCGAGGATGAACACCATGCGCCGCCCCAGGCTCCACCACGCGTTGCCGGCCCTTGTCACCGTGCTCTGCGCGCCCATGGTGGTGCTCGGGGCGGCATCCCAGGCCGGCGCCGCGTCAGGGGACTCCGTGCAACTGCCCGTGATTCCGTCCCGGCTGGCGTCCGGCGCCTCCTGCACCGGTGGCTCCGACACGGTGGCCGAGGCCGTGCCCTGGGAGCAGCAGAACCTGCAGCTGGCCCGGAGCCGGCGGTTCGGTACCGGTGCCGGGGTGACCGTGGCCGTCGTGGACACCGGGGTGTCGCTCAAGGCACCCGCTCTGGCGGGCCGGGTCACCGCCCTGGGCGGCGCGGGCGACGACTGCGTGGGCCACGGCACTTTCGTGGCAGGGCTGATCGCCGCCGCCCCCGTGGACGGCGTCGGCTTCTCCGGAGCGGCCAGGCAGGCACACGTCGTGGCCGTGCGGGGCACGGACGAACGGGGTGCAGCGACCGACGCCACGGTCGCGGCCGGCATCAGCGCGGCGGTGGACGCAGGGGCCAAGGTCATCGCGGTCTCCCCGGCCCTGACGCAGACTTCCTCCCGCCTTCACGACGCCGTCTCCTACGCGGCCCGCCTAGACGCGCTGATCGTGGCCGCCGCGGTACCCGACGCCGCCAGGGACGGTACGCCCTCCGCCCCGCCGCCGGGGGACTACTGGCCGGCGGCCGAATCCGGCGTCCTGTCCGTCGTCGACGTCGACGTGCGGGGGCAGCGCCCGCAGGGCGCGTACACGCCCCGGCACGCCGACCTTGCGGCGCCGGGCGACGGCGTGATGAGTGTCGGTCCCAGTGGCCAGGGCCACTTCATCGGCTCCGGAGCGTCTCTGGCTGCGGGTTACGCCGCTGCGGCAGCCGCCATGGTACGGTCCGCCCACCCCGGCCTGTCAGCCGCTGAGACGGCACGCAGACTGATCACCACTGCGTACCCGGCGGGCGTGCCCCGCCTCGACCCGTACGGTGCGCTGACCACGGTGCCGGGCGCGTCCCCCGAACCCGCGGCGCAGGCCGGCGGTTCCCGGCCGGTGCGCCTAGAAACGGACGAGGCGGGCGCCCGCGCGACGCGACGCGCCCTGCTGTCGGCGGGTGCGGGCGCCGGACTGCTCCTGGTGGTCACCTGGGCCGCCGTGGCCGTCCCGAAGGGCCGCGCCCGCAGGTGGCGTCCGGCCGGGAACGAGGCGTCGCCGCCCGACTGAGGGCACATGCGACCGCCGCCGGACGGGCCGCCCCCTTCACGCACGGCGCCCGCACGGCGCCCGCTCGACCCCCGTCCGTAGGGTCTGTGCCGGACGACGGTGGCTGTACGGCGAGGGACGCGCCGGTGGGGCCGAGGCGCCACCCGTCCGGGACGGACGAGGACGCCGCGGCCCCACCGCGGCCGGACCAGAGGGCATCCCCACGGCCCGGCCGTTCCCCGCCGGGCCGGAGGTCATTCCCCGCCCGGTTCCTCCCCGCCCGCTTCCACCACGCTCGGCTCGTCCTCGTCCGGCTCGTCCAGCAGGGCAGTCTGCATGAGAACGGCCTTGCGTCGGGCAATGTACTGCGCCCGGCCGGGCGGCAGGTTGCGCGGCTTGACGTTGCCGAAGACGTAGCCCTCCGAGGACGGGCAGGACATCAGCACGCCTGGGGTGTTGACCTCGTCGAGGCGCCTGAGCAGCTGGTCGTTCATGCCCCGGGCGGCACCGGTCGCGGACCGCATGACCACCATGTGCAGCCCCACCTCGTGCCCCAGGGTGAGATGCTCGAAGAACGCGTCGAAGGGGTGGGATGCGGCGAGGCCGCCGCCGACCATGTCGTAGTCGTCGACGAGGACGAACAGCCTCGGTCCCTCCCACCAGTCCGCGAGGCGCATCCGGGACGGAGTGATGTCCGGCCCCGGTACCCGGGTACTGATGGCCCGGGCGGAACCGCTCACCAAGTTCCGCAGGGCGTCGAGCGACACCGCGTGCCCGATCCGGTACGCCTCCGGTATCGCCTCGACCAGCGTGCGACGGTAGTCCACCACCAGGATGCGGGCCTCGCTGGGGCTGTAACGGGCGGTGATCGCCGAGGCGACCAGCCGAAGCAGGTTGGTCTTGCCGCTCTCCGTGTCGCCGACGCCGATCAGGTGAGGCGTACGGCCGAAGTCGTGCCACACCGGCGAGAGGGTGTCCTCGTCGAGACCCAGCGGAACCCGCAGCCCGTCCGTCAGTTCCGGTTCCGGCAGCTCCGAGACGGGCAGCCGGTGCGGCAGCGTCCGTACGGGCGGCGCGGAGGGGCCGGGCCAGCACCCGGCGACCCTTTCCACCAGAGCGGCCACGCCCTCGGTGAGGTCGTCGGCGCTCTCCCGGCCGTCAATGCGGGGCAGCGCCGCCAGGAAGTGCAGTTTTCCGTCCACCGTCAGGCCACGGCCCGGACTGTGCGGCACCGTCTTCGCCTTGCGAATGTCGACCACCGAGTCCATGGCGTCGCCCAGCCGCAACTCCAGCCGGGTGGCCACCTGGTCACGCACCTGGCTGGACAGCTCCATCCAGCGTGCCGTGGCGACCACCAGGTGGATGCCGAAGTTCAGACCCCGGGCGGCGAGCTGGTTGACGGTGGGGACCAGCGTGTCGAAGTCCTGGCGCAGGGTGGCCCACCCGTCCACGACCAGGAAGATGTCACCGTGGGGCTCGTCCTGGAACTCGCCGGCCGCGCGACGCCTGCGGTAGGTCGCCATCGAGTCGATGTTGTGGCTCAGGAAGAACTGCTCACGCTGGTTGAGGAGGGTGTTCACCTCGGTCACCGTACGGTTGATCCGCTCGGCGTCGAGCCGGTTCGCCACGCCACCGACGTGAGGCAGCCCAGCCAGCGAGGCCAGCGTTCCGCCTCCCAGGTCCAGGCAGTAGAACTGCACCTCGCGAGGGGTATGGGTGAGTGCGAGGGCGGTGATCAGGGTGCGCAGCACCGTCGACTTCCCGCTCTGCGAGCCACCCGCGACCGCGACGTGCCCACCGCTGCCCGCGAGGTCCACGACGAGCGGCTCGCGGCGCTGTTCGAACGGCTTGTCCACCACACCGACCGGCACCTTCAGCCGGCCGGTCCCTGGCCAGCCGGCGCAGACGAGTCCGCGCTGCGGGTCCTCGGACAGGCCGGGCAGCAACCCGTCGAGGCTGGACGGCAGGTCGAGCGGCGGCAGCCACACCTGGAGGGCCGGCGGTCCGGCGCCGAGCAGGCGCTCCACGGCCAGCGACAGCAGGGTGGCCGCGTTCTCCTCCTCCGCTTCCATCTCCGTCTCCGTCTCCGGGTCGGGCTGCGGGGCCGGTGCCCGGGGCACCACGAAGTCCGCCGTCCACGGCACCACCTGGCTGGCGACCCGCGCCTGGACCACCGCGCCCCGGCGCGACCGGTACACGCCCGACACGTACGCCGCCCGGAACCGGGTGAGTTCCTCCACGCCGCTCTTCAGGAAACCGGCGCCCGGCTGCGACGGCAGATGGTAGGCGTCCGGGACCCCCAGCACCCCGCGGCTCTCCATGGCCGAGAAGGTGCGCAGACCGATGCGGTACGACAGGTGGCTCTCCAGCTGGTGCATGCGCCCCTCGTCCAGGCGCTGCGAGGCGAGCAGCAGATGCACACCGAGGGACCGTCCCAGCCGCCCGATCATCACGAAGAGTTCCATGAAGTCCCGGTGCGCGGCGAGCAGTTCGCTGAACTCGTCGACCACGACGAACAGGCTCGGCAGCGGCGCCAGCGGCGTTCCCGCGGCACGCGCCTTCTCGTACTCGAGGGTGGAGGAGTAGTTGCCGGCCGCTCGCAGCAACTCCTGGCGGCGCATCAGCTCGCCGTGGAGGGCGTCCCGCATGCGCTCCACCAGGGCTGCCTCGTCCGCCAGGTTGGTGATCACCGCCGAGGTGTGCGGCAGGCCGTCCAGGCCCAGGAAGGTGGCGCCGCCCTTGAAGTCCACCAGGACGAAGTTCAGTGTCTCCGAGGAGTTGGTCAGCGCCAGAGCCACCACGAGGGTGCGCAGGAACTCGCTCTTGCCCGAGCCGGTCGCGCCGATCAGCATGCCGTGCGGGCCCATGCCGCCCTGCGCCGCCTCCTTGATGTCCACCTCGACCGGGGCTCCGTCGGCGCCCACCGCGACCGGAACCCGCAGCCGGGCCGCGCCCGTGTTGCGCCGCCACAACGCGCCCGGTTCGTGACGGTGCAGGTCGGAGATCCCCAGCAGGGTCGTCAGCTCCATGTCCGTGCTAAGCGGCTCGACGGCGTCGGCGGTCAGACTCATCCGGTACGGCGCGAGCATCCTGGCCAGCGCCCCGGCTCCGGCCAGGCCGACCGAGTCGGGGCGGCCCAGCAGGGTCGACTGTTCCTTGCGGCTGCGGTCGGTGCGCACCAGCCGGACCCCGTCCGGCCGCACGTCCAGCCGCAGCGTGGTACGCCCCGGACGCCAGCGCAGGGCCTCCGACAGGTCGAGTACGACCACGTTGCGGAAGCCCGCGCCGTCGATCCGGTGGCCGACGGGCACCTGGCCTCCGTCCACCACGATCACGGTGAACGGCTCGTCCCGGCCGGGCACGGCCTCGGGGTCGAACCCCGGCCGCTCGGTGAACTCCGCGCCGAGCAGGCCCTGCAGACCGTTGAGCTCCGACGACACCCTACGGACCGGTCCCGCGCCGTCCTGCTCGTGCGGGTGCAGGTTGTGCGGCAGCCACTTGACCCAGTCCCACTCCGCCCGGCGCTCGTCGCTCACGCACAGCGCGATCCACAGGTCCTCCGGGGCGTGGAACACGGCCAGTTGGCACAGCGCCGCCCGCACCAGGGCGCGGACCGCCGCCTCGTCGCCGCGCAGCAGCACCCGGGCCCAGGACCGCAGGTACAGCGCGATCGGCTGATCAGGCACCGTGCTGTAGGCCCGCATGAACCGGCGCAGCGCGTGTGCGCACATGGGGTCGAGGTCCTCCACGGGCTTGGCCGACACCGGGGACAGCTGCATCGCCAGTTGCTGATCCCCGACGGCCACCCGCACCTCGGCGAAGTCGTCGTCCCTGGTGCGCCGCTCCCACAGCCGTGTCGTCCGCACCATCGAACGCAGCGTGCGAGGCGCGGGATGGCGCCATGCTAGCGCCAACTGCTGCTCGATGACCGCCCGGTGGACCTTGCGCCGGGTCTGTGACAGGTAGCGTAGATAGTCCCGACGCTCGCCGCGCAAGCGCTGTTTTCGCTCGCCGCTCTTGCGTATCACCTGGCCGACCATCATGACCGCCGACCCCAGGACCATCACGCCCGTCGCCACGTAGGTCAGTGCCCCTCCGCCCCCTCCGGGCCGGAGGTACGCCAGCATCATGGAGCCGGACATCATCCCCATCGGCAGATAGGTCCATACCGCCGAACTGTCCGGAACTGCTTCCGGCAGGGTCGGTGGCTCTTGGAGGGCCAATTCGCCCTCGGGCATTTCTGGCCCGCGCCTGCGGGCAGGGCGGCGGAAGAGGATGGCACTCAAGAATTGGGCTCCCTAACCGTGGCACGCGACCATGAGTCGGGCCAAGAGCAATAATCCCCCGGCGTTCACGAATACTTCGGGGTGTCAGTAGTCTGCATGCGTTCAACTCCCAATACCAAGCTCGCGGATGAAATTCCCGGGAAGGCGTGGTCTCTGCAATGACTGACAGCTCGGGGGCGGCCCTGTGCAATCTCACCGTCCGTACCCCCGCCAAGACCGTGGATCTGGCGGTTCCCGCCGACGTGCCCGTGGCCGACCTCCTGCCGACCCTGTTGCGCTATTCCGGCGACGATCTGGAGGAGAACGGCCTGGACCACGGCGGATGGGTGCTGCAACGACTGGGCGAGGGCCCGCTGGACGACGAAGGCACCCTGGAGTCCCTCGACCTCAAGGACGGCGAGGTCCTCTACCTGCGTGCTCCCGCCGATGCGATGCCCGAGGTGCGGCTCGACGACCTGGTAGACGGGATCGCCGAGGTCACGCGCGAGCGGCTGCACGGCTGGAGTCCGCAGGCCGGCCGCCGCCTGCTCCGGGGCGCCGTGGCGGTCTGCGTGCTGACCTCCCTGGTGGTTCTGGCCTGGCCGGAAGGCCCCGTTCTTCCCCGCGCCGTGATGGCGGCCGTGGCCGGACTGCTGCTGCTGGCCGGGGCGGCCACGGCCAGCCGGGCGGTGGGGGACGCGGCAGCCGGCGCGACGCTCGGCTTCCTGGCGGTGCCCTGCCTGGCGCTGGCCGGCTGGCTGCTGCCCGGCGGCGCGATCTCCGGCCCCGACGCCCACCATGTGCTCGGCGCCCGGCTGCTGGCCGCGGCGGCGGCAGCCGCCGGAGGGGCCGCGCTGGCGGTGGCCGCGGCGGCTGTGTACACCCCGCTCTTCGTCGCCACCGCGACGGTCGCTATCGCCTCGGCCGCCGCCGGGGCCCTGATGAGTGTCTTCGATGTGCGGGAGGACGGCGCAGGCGCCGCGGCGGCCGCGGCAGCCGTCGCCCTCGGCGGCTTCGTACCGGCCCTGTCCTTCAAGCTCGCCGGAATGCGGATGCCCCCCTTGCCCACGAGCCCCCAGCAGCTGCAGGAGGGCATCGACCCCTACAGCGGCAGCGACGTCGCCACCCGGACCGAACTCGCCAGCAACTGGATGACGGCCCTGTACGGGGCGACCGGCGCCGTCTGCGCCGGCTGCCTGGCTGCCCTCGTCCAAGCGCCCGGTCTTCCCCAGGTGCTGACCGCGGGCACGCTGTCGCTGCTGTTGTTGCTGCACGGGCGCGGCATGGTCAACGTGTGGCAGCGTCTGGCCCTGGTGCTTCCGGGCCTGTGGGGGGCGGTGCTGCTGGCTGTCGCTACCGCGGCCCGGCTGTCCCCCGCCGACCGTCCGGCGCTCGCCATGACGCTGCTGGCGCTCGCCGCTGCGCTGGCCGTCGCCTCCTGGACGGTGCCCGGCCGGCGAATGGTGCCGTACTGGGGCCGCGCGGCCGAACTACTGCACTCACTGCTGGCGATCGGCCTGCTGTCGCTGACGCTGTGGGTGCTCGGCGTCTTCGGTGCCCTGCGGGCGATCAACGGCTGACCGGCCCAGAGAACCGGAAGGAAACACGATCCCATGCAGTCCAAACGCGACCAGGTCCAGGCCCATACCTTCGCCATGGGCAGGCTCACCTCCGGCATGCTGCTCGCCGACCCCGACGCCCCGGAGAGCCCGCTGGCCCGCACCACCCGGGGTACGGTCATCGGCGTCGTCGTCGCCGTGATCATCGCTGCGGGCGCGGCGGTGTACGGGCTGGTATCGCCCGGCGGCAACACCTCGTGGCGGACCTCGGACACCCTGATCGTCAACAGGGACACCGGCGGCCGGTACCTGTACCTCGACGGTCGCCTCAGGCCGGTACGCAACTACGCTTCCGCCCTGCTGATCGGGGGGCGGAAGCTGAAGACCACCGATGTGCGCGCCGCCTCACTGCGCGGCACGCCCGTCGGGACCCCGGTCGGCATACCCGGCGCCCCGGACTCCGTACCGGCGGCGAAGGACCTCGACGGCGGCGCCTGGCAGGTCTGCTCCGCCCTCGGCTCAGCGGGGACCGCTGCCACCACTCTCGTCGCCGGAGCCCCCGGGGAGGGTCGGGCGATGGCCGCCGACCAGGCGATCCTCGTGATCGGCCCGGACAAGACCACGTACCTGGTCTGGCAGGGCAGCCGGCTCCGGCTCGACACGGCCTCCGGCGCGGCCGTCTCCCTCGGCTACGGCTCCGTGACCCCGCGCCCGGTGTCCGCCGCGTTCCTGGACGCCCTGGCCCCCGGTACGGACCTCGCACCGCCCGCCGTGGCGGGCCGGGGCACTGTCGGGCCGTCGCTGGGCGGCGCGCAGAGCACGGTGGGCCGGGTGTACGTGGTGCGGGTGCCCGGGGTCGCCCCGAAGTACTACCTGCTCCAGAAGGAGGGACTGGAGCCCCTCACGGCCACCGGTGCGGCCCTCGTCCTCGGCGACCCGGTCACCCGCGAGAGCGCCTACGCCGGCCACTCGCCCGAGGCCGAGCCGCTGGGCGCCGACGTCCTCGGAAAACATCTGGCACCCGGGGATCGGGCCAAGTCCGCAGCCCCCGAGGCTCTCCCGGAGTCCCCGCCCCGGGCGGTCGGCGTGCCGGAGGGCATGGCGCTCTGCGCCCACGTGCGCTCCGTGGACGCAGTGGTCCGCATCAGCACCGTGCTGGTGCCCGGCGGTTCGCTGACCCCGGTGACCCAGGCGACGCCGGGGGACTCGGCGGAGGCGTGCCTGCCGGTGGACGCCGTCGTGGTCCGGCCGGGCCGCGGCGCCCTGGTGCGGGCGCTGGGCGCGGGCGGCACGGCCGTGGGTGACACGACGTACTTCGTGGCCGAGGACGGCGTGAAGTACCGGGTGCCCTCCGGCGGCGCGCTGAAGGCACTGGGGTACGCGGACTCGGACGCGGTGAGGCTGCCCTCGCCGCTGCTGTCCATGCTGCGGTCGGGACCGGACCTGGACCTGGGCGCAGCCGCGGGCGGCGGTACCCCGACGATCGCGCCCCCAGCCTGCGGGAAGACCTCAGGAGGGGCGAACGGCCCTTCGTCGCCCACCGGGAAGGCTCCGGTGGAAGGAAGCAAGTCCCCGTCTCCCGCGGCCGGGTGAGGAGCGGGGGGTTCGGCGCGGGGTGATGTACGAACGGGCACATTTCCAGGGACCTTTTGCTCAGATGTTCCTCGACTGAGCGCTACCGAGGAATTTGAGCCATAAGCTCGTGCCAACCTTTCCCGCAGGGCGGTCCATGGCGGCACCGGCAGTGGCGGTACGAGGAGGAAGTACTGATCCGACATGGCGATTCAGGCCTCTAAGCCCGTGAATGACATGCTGTTCGTTTTGATCGGCGAGAAGCTGATTCAGGCTAATGAGGATCTGGCTCGTGGGAGTCATAAACC
>NZ_JBEXQA010000017.1:11358-148080 GCF_040612395.1 Streptomyces sp. NPDC006430 | reverse complement strand
AGGGCGACGCGGTCGCCGTTGCCGGCTTCGACGTGGCGGTCCACACAGTTGTAGGCGACGTTCAGCTTGCCGTCCGCGAACCACTTCGCGAAGGGTGGGTTCGACCAGTCGAGCGTCTCGGTCGGCTCGACCTCCCAGGTCAGCCGTCGGGCCTGCTCGGCCCAAAAGCCCAGCCGGTCCGCCTCGGCCTCGGCGTAAGCAGCCCGTGTCACATTGGCGGCGGCGGCCAGATCGGCAGGCGGTGCGAACCGCCGCTCCTCCTTGAGCAGATTGGCCAGGCTTTCATTGCTCACGACATCTCCCTTTCCCAGGGTGTCCGTTGTGTCCCCGGGGCATAGCTCATCAGGCGGCAGCCCATGTGACAAGGGGTAACCGAAAATTGGTTTAGACCTATATCACAGCTGGGTCCATGCGAAGAGTGGCCCCTTCCCGCTGCAGGGTGCGGGAAGGGGCCACTCTGTGGCACGGATACCGGAGGCTATCGGTTCGGTCATGCCCTTGATCCAGATCGGCCGATCAGGGCGATTCGGCCACCCTTCAGGCGTGTTGTCCGACGCTGTCGAAGACCCGGCAGTCGTAGAAGTCCTCGCCCTCGGACAGCAAGTACGCCTGCGCCTCGCCCACGTGGAAGTACATCCCGTGCAGTTCCAGCGTGCCCTCGGCGAGCCTGCGGGCCACCGATTCATGGGCCCGCAGGTGCTCCAGCTGCTGCACCACATTGGTCAGGCACAGCTGCTCCACGGCATCCGCCGGGAGCCGGCCCGCGATCCGGGCCCAGGCGTGGTGGCGGCTGCGCATCCGCTCCAGGCTGGGCAGTCCGTGCCGCAGCCAACGGCGCAGCGGGGTCATCGGTGCCCCGGGCGTGGAGCTCAGCAGCGCCTGCATCGCTCCGCAGCCCGAGTGCCCGCACACCGTGATGCTGTCCACCTGGAGCACGTCCACGGCGTACTCGATGGCTGCCGCGACCGAGTCGTCCGAGGCCTCCGCGCCCGGCAGGGGGACCAGGTTGCCGACGTTGCGGACCGTGAACAGGTCGCCCGGGCCGCTGGCCGTGATCATGCTGGTCACCAGGCGGGAATCCGCGCAGGTCAGGAAGAGCTGCGAGGGCCGCTGCCCCTCCCGGGCCAGCCGGGCCAGTTCGTCCCGGACGTGCGGCGCGGTGTCCCGCTGGAAGGCGCTGATTCCGTTGGCCAGTTGGCCGGCGCCCCGGCGGCGGCGCCGGGCCGGCGGCTCCGCGGTCTCCATCGCGTCGGGGGCCGGGGCCGCGCCGGGGATCGTTCGCTCGGCCGCCGGCCGGTGGTCGCAGTGGTTCATCCACGGGGTCCAGGGGCGGCAGCAGTGGTGCCCGCCGCGCTGGGCCCGGTCACCGCGGTCCGCCCCGCCCATCCGGGTGGTGGAGCGGCCGGCGACTTCCACTGAGCCGCCGTGGGCCAGGTGGGAGTCCTGCCAGTCGTGAAGCGTCTCGTACGCCGCATGGTCCATGAACGAACCGTCCAGCTCGACCACGACGCGCCCGCCGGGCGGGATCTGGTTGAGCACCCGGCTCAGGCGCGGCACCGCGAGGAAGGTCAACTGCCCGCGCGCCCACACCCGGTGGACCCCGTCGTTCAACTCCACTGTGATCCGGGTCCGGGCCAGCCGGTGCAGGGCGGTCGCGACGGCCACCGCGATGCCGATGGCGACCCCCAGCAGGACCCCGCCGAGCACCACCGCCGCGATCGTCGTCACGTAGACCGCGACCTCGCGGTGCCGGGTGACGGTACGCAGGTGTGTGGCGCTCACCATCCGCACGCCCAGCGCCATCACCAGAGCCGCAAGCGCCGCGAGCGGGATCAGGTCGAGGACCGGGACGAGCAGCCCGGCCGCGAGCAGGATCCACAGCCCGTGCAGCATGACCGACCGACGGCTGACGGCCCCGGCCTTGACGTTGGCCACGGTGCGGACGGCCCCGCCCGCGATGGGCAGCCCGCCCAGGGCTCCGGAGAGGATGTTCGCCGCGCCCTGTCCGCGCAGTTCACGGTTGAGGTCGGCGCGCGGCGGGCGGTTGCCGGTACGCCGCTGGGAGGCGATCAGCTTGTCGGTGGCGACCGCGGACAGCAGGGATTCCACGCTACCGACCAGCGTGACCGTCAGGACGGCCGCGATGATGCCGAGGACGGGGCCCTCGGGGAGCTCGGGCAGGGCGTGGTTGCGCCAGGACGGCAGGTCCACCCGGGGCAGGGTGAGCCCGGCCAGCGCGGCGAACGCCGTGGCCGTGGCGGCGGCGGCCAGCGCGGCCGGCACCTTGCGCAGGGCTAGCCCCGCCCGCCCGGGCAGCCGCGGCCAACCGAGCAGTACGGCCAGGGTCAGGACGCTGATGCCGAGCGCGGCCGGGTGCAGATCGGCCAACTGGGCCGGCAAGGCCTTGACGTTGGCGACGGCGGAGCTCTGCGGCGTGCCGCCGAGGACGATGTGCAGCTGGGCCAGCGCGATCGTGACGCCGACGCCCGCGAGCATGCCGTGCACGATGGCCGGACTGACCATGAGCGCCGACCGAGCGGTGCGCAGCGCTGCCAGCGCGAGCTGGCAGCAACCGGCGAGGACGGTGATGGCGCAGGTGGTGCGCCACCCGTAGCGCTGGACCAACTCGGCGGTGACGACGGTGAGTCCGGTTGCCGGTCCGCTCACCTGGAGGGGGGTGCCGCCCAGGCGCCCGGCCACGATCCCGCCGACGGCCGCGGCGACCAGGCCCGCCTGGAGCGGGGCGCCGGTGGCCAGGGCGATACCGAGGGAGAGCGGCAGGGCGATCAGGAAGACGGTCAGGGAGGCGGACAAGTCCGCGTGGAAGTCCGCGCGGTGGCTGTTGCGCGGCGTACTGCCGCCGGGCGGGCTGCCCGGCTTGCCGGCGGCCTGGCTGCCGAGCTCTTCGGCGGGATGCGTGGGGGAGGTGGCTGTCATAGGTCCCGTCTCCTCGGGGGAGGTGTGAAGCGGCGGGAGTCTCAACACTCAGTAAATGAAAGGTAATGGAGAGTAAAGGCATGTGGTGGGCAATACGGGCAAATGGCCTAGAAATTAGCACGCAAGAGTGATTAAGCATTTTGTACGGCTTGTCACATCATCTTCACGGCGGACCGCATGGGACGTTGCGGCGTGGAAGACCCGCGATGGAACTGCGAGGGAGAGGTGGACGGATGATCGCCGCCACGAAGAAGATCGCCGGCGGCCTGGTCGCCACGGCGCTGGTGCTGGGCGTCGCCGGGTGCGGCACCTCGGAGCCCGTCAAGCCTCCGTCCCCCGGTATGCCGAACGGCAAGAAGGGAGCCGCAGCCCCGGAGGCTCCCGGCAGTGTCGAGCGGCTCATCGGCGACGGCTCGACCGCGTACACCGGCCCGCAGCCGAACGTGCAGAAGCCGCAGAAGCTCAAGCCGGGCGAGAAGCCGCCGCAGTTCGTGGTGTTCTCCTGGGACGGGGCCGGCGAGGACAGCCAGAAGCTCTTCTCGCACTTCCGTGAGGTCGGCAAGGAGTACAACGCCCGGATGACGTACTTCCTCAGCGGTGTGTACATGCTGCCTGAGGAGAAACGTTTCCTCTATACGGCCCCTCAGCACGAGCCCGGCCGCTCCGACATCGGCTTCGGTGACCTCCAGGGCATCAAGGACACCGCCACGCAGGTTCGCGCGGCCTGGCTCGAAGGCAACGAGATCGGCACCCACTTCAACGGCCACTTCTGCGGCCCCGACGGAGGCGTCGGAACCTGGTCCGTGGCGGAGTGGAAGAGCGAGATCAACCAGGCCAAGTCCTTCGTCAAGAACTGGAAGACCAACACGCCGGACCTGAAGGGCCTGGAACCGCTCCCGTTCGATTACGACAAGGAGCTCATCGGCGCCCGCACCCCCTGCCTCGAAGGGCAGAAGAACTTCATGCTGGCGGCCAAGGAGATGGGCTTCCGCTACGACTCCAGCGGCATCAGCAAGCAGATCTGGCCGAAGAAGACCGACGGCCTCTGGGATCTTCCGCTGCAACTGGTGCCCATGCCGGGCCGCGCCTTCGAGACCCTGAGCATGGACTACAACTACCTGGTCAACCAGTCCGGGACGACCACCCAGGGCGACCCCTCGCAGCACGCGTACTGGGGTGAGCAGATGCGTGACGGCCTGCAGCAGGCCTTCGACCGGGTCTACCAGGGCAACCGCGCACCCCTGATCATCGGCAACCACTTCGAGTCCTGGAACGGCGGCACCTACATGAAGGCCGTCGAGGAATCCATCAAGTCGATGTGCACCCGCAAGGAGGTCCGCTGCGTGCCGTTCCGCGAGCTGGTCGACTGGCTGGACGCGCAGGATCCGAAGACCCTCGAGTGGATGCGCAGCCTCGACGTGGGCGAGGCGCCCAAGGAGGGCTGGACGAAGTTCCTGACGGCGGGGCCGCCGGCCAAGCCGGCCGCCCCTGACGCGGTCAAGCCGGCTGCGGAGCCGACCGAAGCGGATTCGAGCGAGGACTGACGAGGTCCGAGGCCGTCGGACCGCCGCCGGAGCCCTCCCGCAGGACGAAATCGGGGTCGACCTGGGCAGCCAGGTCGGCCCCGGTCTTGGCGTTGCCCCAGCTCTCCGCGTTGCGCAGGTGGAAGTGCACCATCTGCTCGGTGTAGCGCTCCCAGTCGCGGTGGGCGTACGAGTCGTCGGCCGCGTCCTGGAGCGCCTGGAGGGCGAGCCGGTTGCTCGCCTCGAGCAACTCGAAGGCGGCCGGGCGGCCCTTCTCCATTGCCCGCACCCAGTCGGAGTGGCCGACGGTGACCAGGAGGTCCTCGCCGACCTCGTCCTGGAGGAACTCGATGTCGTCCGTGCCCTGCACCTTGTTGCCGATGACCTTGAGCATGACCCCGAAGTCCCGCGCGTACTCCTTGTACTGGCGGTAGACGGAGATCCCCTTGCGGGTCGGCTCGGCGACCAGGAAGGTCACGTCGAAGCGGGTGAACATGCCCGAGGCGAAGGAGTCCGAGCCGGCGGTCATGTCGACGACGACGTACTCGTCCGGTCCGTCAACGAGGTGGTTCAGGCAGAGCTCGACCGCCCCGACCTTGGAGTGGTAGCAGGCGACCCCGAGGTCCGACTCGGTGAACGGACCGGTGGCCATCAGTCGTACCGGCTCCCCGTCGAGCACCACCGTGCGCGCGCAGGCTTCGTACACCGGGTTGTCCTCGGTGACCCTCAGCAGGCGGGAGCCGGCGCCGGGAGGGGTGGTCTTGATCATCGTGTCGGCGGAGGAGATGCGCGGGTTCGAGCCCCGTAGGTACTCCTTGATCAGGGGCAGGTGTGCACCGAGGGCGGGCAGGGCTGCGGCCTCGTCCTCGCCGAGTCCGAGGGCGGTGCCCAGGTGCTGGTTGATGTCGGCGTCCACCGCGACGACGGGGGCTTCATTGGCGGCGAGGTGGCGGATGAAGAGGGAGGACAGGGTCGTCTTGCCGCTGCCGCCCTTTCCCACGAAAGCGATCTTCATGTTCACCAAGCGTAGCCGCTTCGTCGCTTTGCGTGGTGCGGGTAAGTGAAGAAGACCACTCCAAGGAGGGGTCGGTGTCGGGGGCGGGAACTGCGTAGGCTCCCTACTTATGAGTAGCGCTGACGACCCGCTGGCCGCCCTGGGTTCACTCCCCGGCGTCGCCGACTCCGTGGATTCCGTACGCAAGGCAGTGGACCGTGTCTACGGGCACCGGGTGATGCGCCGGCGCAGCGGGGAGATCACCTCGGAGGCCGCCCTGCGAGGCGCCCGGGCGAGCGCGGCGCTGTCCGGTGCGGACTGGGCGCTGGAGGAGGTCCGCCGGCGGACCGACTTCGGGGCCGAGGTGGAGGCCCGTACGGTCGGCGCCGCGCTGCGCCTGACGGCGGAGGCGGGGCAACTGCTGAGCATCTGGCGCCAGTCGCCGTTGCGGGTACTGGCGCGGCTGCACCTGGTGGCTTCGGGTTCGACGGCCGACGGCGACGTGGTGGGCCGCCCGCGCCTGGCGGGCGAGTCCGTGGACGAGCCCTTGATCGACCTGCCCCTGCCGAGCGCGGAGGAGGTCGCAGGCCGGCTGGACGGCCTGTCCCGGCTGATCATCGCGGGTGGCTCGGCTCCGGCCCTGGTCACGTCGGCGGTGGTGCACGGGGAGCTGTTGGCGCTGCGTCCGTTCGCCTCGTACAACGGACTGGTCGCCCGGGCGGCGGAGCGGATCGTGCTGATCAACAGCGGGCTGGACCCGAAGGCGATCTGCCCGGCGGAGGTCGGCCACGCGGAGCAGGGGCGGGACGCGTACCTGGCGGCCTTCGAGGGCTACGTCTCCGGCACCGCGGAGGGGATGGCGGCCTGGATCGCGCACTGCGGCCGGGCGATCGAACTGGGCGTCCGCGAGTCGACGGCGGTCTGTGAGGCCTTGCAGCGCGGCGCGGCCTGACCGCCCCGCACGCACAAGGTTGCGGCGACACCGTCTTGCTCCGGTGTCGCCGCTGGCACTTGCGCCCAGTTACCAAGCGTCCTCGATAGTTGCCCATCAGGTCGGGAACTTTGCCCGTCACCTGGTGCGGCTGGCCCGTAATCGACGGGTCGACGTCGCGTGGGTGCTCGGCGTTCGTGCTTCGGTCCGTGGGCCTTACTGCGTTTTAAAGATGATCCTCTCGGATGTTCTTTGGTCTCGCGGGCCGTTGACTCCTTTGTACTCCGCTTCCGAGACAAGCGGAACCCCTGACTATTTTTTTTACTTTCCTGGTCACGGTGGGGTGAATCGGACAGCCTGCAAACCCGCAGTTCAAAGCCCACGACCCGGCCCGCGCGGCCCGACGACGGCGGGGTCCGGGGCCGCGGCCCCCGCCGTCCCGCCGGGGGCCGCACGGGCCCTGTGGGTGGAGCCGGCTGGTTCAGACGGACGTGACAGCGGCCAGCGCGCTGGCCCGTCGCCGACTCGCGTACCAGACCAGCCCGGCGGTTGCCGCAGCCGCCCCCACCGCCGCCGCGGCGACCAGTGCCGGTCGCGCGGGCATCGAGAGCCCGGGCAGCCGCTGCTTCAGCCGCACCGGGCGGTTGAACACCAGCACCGGCCACTCCCGCGCCACCGCCTCGCGGCGCAGCGCGCGGTCGGGATTGACGGCGTGCGGGTGCCCGACGGCTTCCAGCATCGGGATGTCCGTCACCGAGTCGCTGTACGCGTAACACCGCGAAAGGTCGTACCCCTCGGACTCCGCGAGCTCGCGCACGGCCTCGGCCTTGGTCGGCCCGTAGGCGTAGTACTCGATCTCGCCGGTGAAGCAGCCGTCCTCGCCGATGACCATCCGGGTGGCGACGACCCGGTCGGCCCCGAGCATCTCGCCGATCGGCTCGACGACTTCCGCGCCGGAGGTCGAGACGATCACCACGTCGCGGCCCGCTGTGTGGTGGGCCTCGATGAGGGATGCGGCCTCGTCGTAGATCAGCGGGTCGATGAGGTCGTGCAGGGTTTCGGCGACGATCTCCCGCACCTGCTGGACGTTCCACCCCTTGCAGAGCGCGGAGAGGTACTCCCGCATCCGCTCCATCTGATCGTGGTCGGCGCCGCCGACCAGGTAGATGAACTGGGTGTACGCAGTGCGCAGCACGGCACGGCGGCTGATCAGGCCGCCCTGGTAGAAGGACTTGCTGAACGTCAGAGTGCTTGACTTCGCAATGACCGTCTTGTCCAGGTCGAAGAAGGCTGCGGTGCGGGGCGACGAGTGCGGCAAGGGCTGGATTTCCACGCCCCGAGCATATGCGCCCACCATTCGGCGTAAGGTGTGGCGCGTGGGTTTGCCTGAGAAGGCTCTCGGGTACACCATGGAAGTCACGGATCGTTCGCGACCGTGCTAACCCGGTCTGGCTCCTCCCCCCCCGAGTCGGACCGTGGGGACGACCCCCGCTCTCCCCCCCGGCGGGGGTCGTCGCATGTCCGGATGCGGTTCGCGTCCCTACCTTCGGCCCCAAGTGACCATTCCTGCGGCCTTCCTGCCCTTGGCGGGCCCTGCGTGGCCCAGGCCGGCACCCTTCAGACTCGTAACGGTGTGTAGTTGTCCCACCGCGCTCTGAAGCTCATCCGCTGGGGTGACGGAGTTATTCACAACGCTCCCGTTGTCCACGGTTTTCGAGCAAGATCCACTTCTTTTTCCGGATCACTGCACGGTGATTCCAGCCGTGAAGTCCGCGGTGCTGGGATTTGTCGTGAGAAGGGGGCGGAGATCGTGGCTGGATCGAAGTCATGTGAAGTGCCGGATCGCGTGGAAGCGGCCGGAATCAGGCCATCGACTCCGGTGAGTGGGGCGATGAACGCAGGCGGGCGCCCGCTGATCGTCACCGAGGACCCGCTGCTGCTCGACGATCTGCTGCGGCTGTGCGCGGCTGCGGGAGCCGAGCCGCATGTGCACCACGCAGTGCCCGAGCAAAGCGGAGGCCGTGGTGGTGGAAGCGACGGGAGGGGCGGAGGCGATGTTGCGGCTGCCGCCCCGGCGCGCGGGAGCGTCGGTTGGGAGTCCGCGCCGCTCGTGCTCGTGGGGGACGATGCCGCCCGCCGGGTGCGTGGCGCCCCGCGCCGCGCCGGCGTACTGCTCGTCGGCCGGGACCCGGACGACCCGCTGGTGTGGCAACGGGCGGTGGAGATCGGCGCCGAGGAGGTGCTCCGACTCCCCGACGCCGAAAGCCGGCTCGTGGACCGCATCGCCGATGTGGTGGAAGGGGCCGGGAAACCGGCCCTCGCCGTCGGGGTGATCGGCGGGAGCGGCGGCGCCGGAGCGTCCACCCTCGCGTGCGCACTCGCCCTGCGCGCCGCCCGGGCCGGGGAGCGGACCATCCTCATCGACGGAGACCCGCTCGGCGGCGGGATGGACGTGCTGCTCGGCGGTGAGAACGCCGAAGGGCTGCGCTGGCCTGACTTCGCCGGCTCGCGGGGCCGGGTGGGCGCCGGAGCCCTGGAGGAATCCCTGCCGGAGCTGCATGCGCTCCGGGTGCTCAGCTGGGACCGCGGGGACCGGGTGCTGGTACCGCCCGCGGCGATGCGCTCCGTGCTGGCCGCCGCGCGCCGCCGGGGCGGGGTTGTGGTGGTCGACCTGCCGCGGCGGGTGGACGAAGCCGTGGCCGAGGCGCTGGCCCAGCTGGACCTGGTTCTGATGGTGGTGCCGGGCGAACTGCGGGCGGTGGCCGCCGCGGGCCGGGTCGCGGCCGGAGTGCGGATGGTGGCCCGGGACGTGCGCGTGGTCGTACGGGGCCGCTGCCCGGGCGGGCTCGAAGCCGAGGCGGTGGCCGAGCTGCTGGGGGTGCCGCTCGCCGGCGAGGTACCGCTGGAAGTGGGCCTGCCGGGGCGGATCGCCGAGGGGGAGCCGCCGGGTGGGCAGGGCCGGGGGGCGCTGGCCCGGTTCTGCGACGGCTTCTGGCGGCAGGCGCTCGGCTCCGCCCAGGGGGTGGCGGCATGAGCGCGGTACTCCTGGACGCGGTGCGTCAGCGGCTGGCCGAGAGCGGGGCGGAGCCGACCCCGGCCCGGGTGGCGGCTGCTCTGCGAGCACAGGGCCGGCTGCTCGGGGATGCGCAAGTACTGGGTGTCGCAGCCGAGTTGCGCTCCGAACTGGTCGGCGCCGGCCCGCTGGAAGCACTGCTCGCCGACCCTCAGGTCACCGATGTCCTGGTGGCCGCCCCGGACCGGGTCTGGGTGGACCGGGGCGGAGGACTGGAGCTGACCGGGGTCACCTTCGGCGACGCTGACGCCGTGCGCAGGCTCGCCCAACGGCTGGCCGCCGTCGCGGGCCGACGCCTGGACGACGCCCGGCCCTGGGTGGACGCCCGGATGTCCGACGGCACCCGGCTCCACGCCGTACTGCCACCGGTGGCGGTCGGCTCGGCCTGCCTGTCGCTGCGGGTGGTGCGGCCGAGGGCGTTCACGCTGGAGGAGCTGGTGGAGGCGGGCACCCTCCCGCCCGGCGGGCAACGGCTGCTCCGGGACATGGTCGAGGCCCGGCTCTCGTTCCTCGTCTCCGGCGGGACCGGCACCGGCAAGACCACTTTGCTCAGCGCCCTGTTGGGGCTGGTCGGTTCCGGCGAGCGGATCGTGTTGGCCGAGGACTCGGCCGAGCTGCGCCCCGACCATCCGCACGTGGTGCGGCTGGAGACCCGCCCCGCGAACCAGGAGGGGGCGGGACTGGTGACCCTGGCGGATCTGGTCCGGCAGGCACTGCGGATGCGGCCGGACCGGCTGGTGGTCGGCGAGGTCCGGGGCGCCGAAGTAGCGGATCTTCTGGCGGCTTTGAACACCGGGCACGAGGGCGGGTGCGGCACCGTCCATGCGAACGCCGCCGCGCACGTCCCGGCCCGGCTGGAGGCGCTCGGGACGGCCGCCGGACTGGACCGGGCCGCCCTGCACAGCCAACTGGCGGCCGCTCTGACCCTGGTCGTCCACCTGGTCCGGGACCGGGCCGGGCGGCGCCGGGTGGCCGAAGTGCACGTGTTGGAGCGGGACGCCGCCGGGCTGGTGGTCACCGTACCGGCACTGCGCTATTCCGCGCAGGGGTTCGTCCGGGAGCGAGGCTGGGAACGGCTGAGCCCGCTGCTGCGGGGTGCGCGGTGAACGGCGCGGCAGCGGTGCCGGTTCCGGTGTTCGCCGGAGTGCTGTGCGCAGGGACGGCCGCCTGGGCCCTGGCGGGCGGAGACCGGGTGTCGCGGCGCGCGCGGGCAGTGCTGGCCGGTGGTGGGGCCGTGGCGCTCCGGGGGCCGGTGCGCTGGGAGCGTCTGGTGATCGCGGTGCGGGTACGGGCCGCGCGGTGGCGGGAGTGGTCCTGCCTCGGGGCCGGGCTCGTGGTCGCACTGCTGGGCGGGTCGGTGGTCCCGCTGGTGATCGGCGCGGCGGCGGTACCGCTGGTGCGGCGGTGGCTGCGGGTCCGGGAGCGGGAGCGCGAGCGGGGTGCGCGGGCAGCCGAGGTGATCGCGCTGTGCGGAGCGGCGGTGGGCGAGCTGCGGGCCGGGGCCCAGCCGGGGCAGGCGCTGACCGCCGCGCTGCGACGGACGACCGCCGGGCCCGGTGGGCCGGGGCCGGCCGAGGCGGCGGTGCTGGCGGCAGCGGCCTTCGGCGGGGACGTGCCGACGGCGCTGCGACAGGCGGCGGGGGAGCCCGGCGCGGAAGGGCTGGCCGGGCTGGCCGCCTGCTGGCGGATCTCGGTGGACGGCGGCGCTGGTCTTGCCGCCGGACTGGACCGGCTGGAGGGGGCGTTGCGGGCCGAGCGGGACCGGAAGGAGGCGCTGCGGGCCCAGTTGGCGGGGGCGAGATCGACGACGGCGGTGCTCGCCCTGCTGCCGCTGGTCGGCCTGTTGATCGGCACGGGGCTCGGGGCGGATCCGCTCCGCGTACTGCTGCACACCCCGGTCGGGTGGGGCTGCCTGCTGGCGGGCGGCGTGCTGGAGGCGCTGGGACTGCTGTGGTGCCGGCGGATCGTACGGACGGGGGAACGGTGATGGGAGGCTTCGCGATCCACAGGCTGGGGACGATGGTGTGCCTCGCGCTGGCGGTGCTGTGCACGGCCTCGGCGGTGGCTGCGCAGCTCAGGGCGCGGGCGGCCCGGCGCAGGATCGCTGCACTGTTGGGGGCGGAACCGGAGCGGCGGGCCATGGTGTTCGGGCCGGGGGCGCGGGCCGCGGTGACCGTTTGGGTCGGCCCGATCGGGGCGCTGCTGGCGGCTTGGGTGCTGGTCGGCGGGGTGGTGGGGGTGCTGGTCGGCGGTGCGGCGGCGTTCGGGGTTCGACGCCTGCGCAGGGCCCGGCCGCCGGCCGGGGTGGATGCGCGGGAGGTGGAGCGCCAATTGCCCTTCGCCGCTGATTTGTTGGCCGCTTGCCTGGCGGCCGGGGCCGGGCCGGTGGAGGCCGCCGAGGCGGTGGGGGAGTCCTTGGGCGGGCCGGTGGGCGAGCGGCTGGCCCTGGCCGGGGCGGAGCTCCGGCTCGGTGGTGAACCGGGCGCCGCGTGGGGGAGGTTGGCGCAGATACCGGATGCCCGGGCTCTCGCCGAATGCCTGGAACGAGCCGCCCGGACGGGGGCCCCGGCCGCGGAGCCGGTCTCCCGCCTGGCTACGGCCCTCAGGGAGGACCGTGCCCGGCAGGCCGGTGCCCGGGCACAACGGGCGGCGGTGCTCGTCACCGCACCGGTGGGGCTGTGTTTCCTGCCCGCGTTCCTTGCCGTCGGAGTGGCCCCGGTGGTGATCGGAATGGCTTCCGGCCTTCTCTCGGGCACCTGAAGTCACGGCATGAACTCAGGCATCAGGCGGTGTGCGGAATCACCACTGAAATCAAGACTGAATCACGACTGAGATCACAGCTGAGAAAACGTCAAGAACCTAACTCCATCAGGAGGTTGTCATGAGGATCATCTGGCTTCGGGTGCGGTCGGCACTGAGCGGTCGCGCCGGCGATGCGGGGATGTCCACTTCCGAATACGCCATGGGAACGATCGCGGCGTGTGCATTCGCTGCCGTCCTGTACAAGGTGGTAACGAGCGACGTGGTCTCGTCGGCACTTCAGTCGACCATCGGGAAGGCGCTCGATGTGCCGTTCTGAGCGAAATCCCCGGCCGGTCGGAGATCGGGGGTACGTCACGGCGGAGGCAGCTTTGGTGATCCCCGCGCTGGTTCTCTTCGCTGCCTTGCTCGTGTGGGCGCTGATGGCGGCGGCTGCGCAGATCCGGTGTGTGGACGCGGCCCGGGCAGGCGCCCGGGCGGTGGCCCGGTCGGAGCCGCCGGGCGTCGCAGTGGCTGCGGCCCGGGCGGCAGCCCCGCCGGGAGCGGAGGTGGGGTTGGAGCGGGAGGGAGACCTCTGGCGGGTCCGGGTGACGGCGCCGGCGCCCGGCCCGGGCGGGCTGCCGGTGCGGCTCGGAGCGCAGGCGGTGGCCCTGGCCGAGGACAGTGTGGGGCCGCCGCCATGAACCGGGACCGGGGTTCGGCCACGGTGTGGGCGGCGTTGGTGGCGACGGTGCTGGGAGCTGTGTTCGGCGGTGTGCTGCTGCTCGGCCAGGCCGTCGTCGCCCGCCACCGCGCGGCGGCTGCTGCCGACCTGGCGGCCCTGGCGGCGGCGGTGACCTGGACGCACGGTCCGCAGGAGGCCTGCACCGCGGCCCGCCGGGTCGCCCGGGCCCAGCGGGCCACCCTGACGGCCTGCACCCTCCATGGCGAGGTGGCCGACGTGACGGCCCGTCCCGCAACGGGCCCGTTCGCCCCGAAGATGAGCGCCCGAGCGGGGCCACCGCTCCCGGACACCGGATGAGGGGCAGCCCTCGTACGGGGCCGGCCGACGGGAAGGGGACGGAGCGGGCCGGTCGGTCGAGGTCCACAGGAGCGCCCCGTTCCGCGGGTCGGAGGGGCGCGCTGACGGTCGGCCCGGGGCCGGTGCCGGCCGCGGAACCGAGGAGCGACCGTTCGTCCGCCACGTCCAGATCTCCGAACCAAGCCGGCGGGTCGCGTACGTGGGCCCGGACCGGGCTTCTGCGAGGCGCTCAGGTCGGCGGGGCCTCGGAGAGGAGGCGGGTGAGGAGCCGGATCGCGCCACGTTTGTGAAGGGGGTCGTTGCCGTTGCCGCACTTGGGGGACTGGATGCAGGACGGGCAGCCGGCATCGCATTCGCAGGAGGCGATGGCGTCGCGGGTCGCAGTGAGCCAGGCGCGGGCCGTGTGGAAGGCGCGCTCCGCGAAGCCGGCGCCGCCGGGATGGCCGTCGTAGACGAACACGGTGGGGAGGAGGGTGTCGGGATGCATCGGGACGGAGACGCCGCCGATGTCCCAGCGGTCGCAGGTGGCGAAGAGCGGGAGCAGACCGATGGAGGCGTGCTCGGCGGCGTGCAGGGCGCCGCCGAGGATCTCCGGGTTGATCCGGGCCTCGTCGAGCTGGTCCTCGGTCACCGTCCACCACACGGCCCGGGTGCGCAGGGTGCGGGGCGGCAGGTCCAGCTTGGACTCGCCGAGCACCTCGCCGGTGATCAGTTTGCGGCGCAGGTACGAGACGACCTGGTTGGTCACCTCGACGGAGCCGAAGCAGAGCCGGGCCGGGCCCCAGGGGATCTCGGTCTCGGTCTCCAGGACGGAGATGGAGGTGGTGTCGCGGGCGGTGGTGGAGAAGGGCGGGCTGGACTCCTCGACCAGGGCGACGGAATCCTCCAGGTCGAGGTGCTTCACCAGGTACGTGCGGCCCTGGTGGAGGTGGACGGCCCCGTCGTGGACGGCTGTGTGGGCCGCCGACTCGTCGACCGTGCCCAGCAGGCGCCCGGTGGCCGCCTCGACGATCTGCACCGGCCGGCCGCCCTCGCCGCGGATGTCGGTCAAGTCCGAGGCCCGCTCCCGGCGGGTCCAGTGCCAGCCCGTCGCCCGGCGGCGCAGCAGCTTGGCGCCCTCCAGTTGGGGGATCAGCTCGCGGGACGCCGGGCCGAACAGGGCGAGGTCCGCATCCGTCAACGGGAGCTCGGCGGCGGCTGCGCACAGGTGCGGTGCCAGGACGTACGGGTTGTCCGGGTCGAGCACCGTGGCTTCCACCGGTTGGCGGAACAGGGCCTCCGGATGGTGGACCAGGTAGGTGTCGAGGGGGTCGTCCCGGGCGATCAGCACGGCCAGGGCGCCCCGGCCCGAGCGGCCGGCTCGGCCCGCCTGCTGCCACAGGGAGGCCCGGGTGCCCGGGTATCCGGTGATCAGCACGGCGTCCAGGCCCGAGACGTCCACGCCCAGCTCCAGGGCGGTGGTGGCGGCCAGGCCGAGCAGCTCGCCGGAGTGCAGGGCCCGCTCCAGGGCGCGGCGCTCCTCGGGCAGGTAGCCGCCCCGGTAGGCCGCGACCCGCCGGGGCAGGGAGCTGTCCACCTCGGCGAGCCGCTCCTTGGCGATCACCGAGATCAGCTCCGCTCCGCGTCGGGAGCGGACGAAGGCGACCGTACGGACCCCCTGGACCACCAGGTCGGTCAGCAGGTCGGCGGTCTCGGCCGTGGCGGTGCGGCGCACCGGGGCGCCCTTCTCGCCCCGCAGGTCGGTCAGCGGCGGCTCCCACAGGGCGAAGACCACCTCGCCGCGGGGGGAGGCGTCGTCAGCGACCTCGGTGACCGGCACCCCGGTCAGCCGGGAGGCGGCGGCCGCCGGGTCACTCGCGGTGGCGGAGGCCAGCAGGAAGACCGGCTCGGCGCCGTAGCGGGCACACAGCCGCCGCAGCCGGCGCAGCACCTGGGCCACGTGGGAGCCGAAGACGCCCCGGTAGGTGTGGCACTCGTCGATGACCACGTAGCGCAGGGCGCGCAGGAAGGCGGACCAGCGGGGATGGGCGGGCAGGATCCCGCGGTGCAGCATGTCGGGGTTGGTGAGGACGTAGTTCGCGTACTGGCGCACCCATTCGCGTTCCTCGACCGGCGTGTCGCCGTCGTAGACCGCGGGTCGGACGGCGGAGCCGAGCGGCGCTGCGAGATCCCGCACGGCGCGCCGCTGGTCGGCCGCCAGCGCCTTGGTCGGGGCCAGGTAGAGGGCGGTCGCTCCCCGCCCGTTCGGGGCCCCGGCGCCGTCCACGAGGGCGGAGAGCACGGGTGCGAGGTAGGCCAGCGACTTGCCCGAGGCGGTACCGGTGGCGATGACCACCGACTCGCCGTCCAGGGCGTGCTCGGCGGCCGCGGCCTGATGTGCCCACGGATGGTCGATCCCCGCGGCGGTGATCGCGGCTACGACATCCGTTCGGATGCGGTCGGGCCAGACTGCATGATGGCCCGCTCGAGGGGGCAAGTGCTCCGTATGGGTGATGCGCGCAGCACGAGAAGGCCCCCGTGACAACCGGTCCAGAACCGTGCCGGGAGTGGGTCGAGGGTCCTCGGGTGCCGTGGGCCGACCGGGATGGTGAGTATTGGCCATTGGAACCGAGTGTGTCACCGACGTGCGGGACAATGGTCGGAAGGCGTCGTGCGCGCCTGCCGGTAAGTGATTGAATGCCATCGCGGCAGCCAATCCCTCCCCTACCTACGGGTGGGGAGGCCCCTGGGGGGCGCCGCTCGATAGCAAGGTGCTGGAGGATCCGTGGACCTGTCCCTGTCGACTCGCACTGTCGGCGACCGCACGGTCGTGGAGGTCGGTGGCGAGATTGATGTGTATACCGCGCCCAAGCTGCGCGAGCAGTTGGTCGAGTTGGTGAACGACGGCAGCTACCACCTGGTTGTCGACATGGAGCGAGTGGACTTCCTCGACTCCACCGGCCTTGGTGTGCTTGTGGGAGGTCTCAAGCGCGTCCGTGCGCACGAGGGCTCGCTGCGTCTGGTGTGCAACCAGGAGCGCATCCTGAAGATCTTCCGCATCACCGGTCTGACCAAGGTGTTCCCGATCCACACCTCTGTGGAAGACGCCGTCCAGGCCACCGACTGACGGTTCCGCTTCCGAGGCGCCGCGAGGCGCCGAGGAGGAGCTGAGCCGAAGAGGAGCGGGGGCGCGGGCCGAGTGTGGTCCGGGCCCCTGTAAGGCACGCCCGTAGTCCGAGGGGGACGCGCATGGCCACCGTTGAACTGCGCTTCAGCGCCCAGCCCGAACACGTCAGGACGGCCCGCCTCGTCGCGGCCGCCGTGGCGCGGCGGGCCGGGGTGGACGAAGCCGTGCTCGACGAGGTCCGCCTCGCCGTGGGTGAGGCGTGCTCGCGCGCCGTCGGTCTGCACCTCAGCAACGGGCTGACCGCGCCGGTCCGGGTCGTTCTGACCGATGAGGAGAAGGTGTTCTCCATCGAAGTCGGTGACGGGCTGCCCGGACCGGCCGGCGGCCCGGAGGGCGCCGTGTCCGGCATCGATGCCGCCCTGGACCCGGACGTCGACAGCGAGGACGAGATGGGCCTCGCGGTGATCAGCGGACTCGTCGACGACGTCGAGGTGACGAGCAGTGAGTCGGGCGGGACCATCCGGATGAGCTGGCCCGTGTCCAGCGCGTCCGATCTTCCGTAGTTCGGCGGATCATCCGATCGTATTCAAGGCCCTGCCGAGCAGGGCCTTTTTCATGCCCTCAGTGCATTTTCTAGATCGATGATCAGGCGTCAATGCCTTTGCCCCATTACCTCTTTCGAGGGTAATGGAGCGACGCGATCTATTGCTGAGGAGCAAGAGCAGGCCAATTCCGTTTCCCGCGCACTGTTTTGATCGGGAAGAGCTCCCTACAATCCGTCCACATCTTGAGCTCATCACGTCAAGGAGGACGAATGACGGGGCTCTTCACCCCCAACGCGCCGATCGGTAACTTCGATCTGGCAGCCGCAGTACTCACTGATGACAATCGGCTCATCGTGATGGTGATTGCGGCCGTGGCACTCGCCGCGCTCGTCGTCGCGCAGATCCTGGTCCGCCAGGTACTCAGCGCGGACGAGGGAACCGACAGCATGAAGAAGATCGCCGCCGCCGTCCAGGAAGGCGCCAACGCCTATCTCGGCCGGCAGTTGCGTACCCTCGGGATCTTCGCTGTCGTCGTGTTCTTCCTGCTTTTCCTACTTCCCGCCGACGACTGGACCCAGCGGGCCGGACGTTCCGCCTTCTTCCTGGTGGGCGCCCTCTTCTCGGCGGCCACTGGCTACATCGGCATGCGGCTCGCGGTCCGCGCCAACGTCCGCGTCGCCGCCGCCGCACGCGAGGCCACCCCCGCCGAGGGTGAGCCCGCCAAGGACCTCACCACCGTCGCCCACAAGGCCATGCGGATCGCCTTCCGCACCGGCGGCGTCGTCGGCATGTTCACCGTCGGCCTCGGCCTCTTCGGCGCCTCCTGCGTCGTCCTGGTCTACGCCGCCGACGCCCCCAAGGTCCTTGAGGGCTTCGGCCTCGGCGCCGCCCTGATCGCGATGTTCATGCGCGTCGGCGGCGGCATCTTCACCAAGGCCGCCGACGTCGGCGCCGACCTGGTCGGCAAGGTCGAACAGGGCATTCCGGAGGACGACCCGCGCAATGCCGCGACCATCGCCGACAATGTGGGCGACAACGTCGGCGACTGCGCCGGTATGGCGGCCGACCTCTTCGAGTCGTACGCCGTCACCCTCGTGGCCGCCCTCATCCTCGGCAAGGCCGCCTTCGGTGACCTGGGCCTCGCCTTCCCGCTGATCGTTCCCGCCATCGGCGTCATCACCGCGATGATCGGCATCTTCGCGGTCTCTCCGCGCCGCTCGGACCGCAGCGGCATGACCGCCATCAACCGCGGCTTCTTCATCTCCGCCGTGATCTCGCTGGCGCTGGTCGCCATCGCCGTCTTCGCGTACCTGCCGGCGAGCTACCAGGACCTGGTCGGTGTCGAGGACGCTGCGATCGCCAACCACCCCGGCGACCCGCGCATCCTGGCCCTCGTAGCCGTCGCCATCGGCATCGTGCTCGCGGCCCTGATCCAGCAGCTGACCGGCTACTTCACCGAGACCAACCGCCGTCCCGTCCGGGACATCGGCAAGTCCTCCCTGACCGGCGCGGCCACCGTCGTCCTCGCCGGCATCTCCGTCGGCCTGGAGTCCGCCGTCTACACGGCGCTGCTCATCGGCCTCGGCGTGTACGGGGCGTTCCTGCTCGGCGGCACGTCGATCATGCTGGCGCTCTTCGCGGTGGCTCTGGCCGGCACCGGCCTGCTCACCACCGTCGGGGTCATCGTCGCCATGGACACCTTCGGGCCCGTGTCCGACAACGCCCAGGGCATCGCCGAGATGTCCGGCGACGTCGAGGGGGCCGGTGCGCAGGTGCTGACCGACCTGGACGCCGTCGGCAACACCACGAAGGCGATCACCAAGGGCATCGCGATCGCCACCGCCGTGCTCGCCGCCGCCGCGCTGTTCGGTTCGTACAACGACGCGATCGCGGGCGCGGTCAAGGAGGTCGGCGCCAAGGCCGGGGAGATGAACCTCAGCCTGGACATCGCGCAGCCCAACAACCTGGTCGGCCTGATCCTGGGTGCGGCGGTCGTGTTCCTGTTCTCCGGGCTCGCCATCAACGCCGTCTCCCGCTCCGCGGGCGCGGTGGTCTACGAGGTGCGCCGCCAGTTCCGCGAGCACCCCGGGATCATGGACTACAGCGAGAAGCCCGAGTACGGCCGTGTCGTGGACATCTGTACCAAGGACGCGCTGCGCGAGCTCGCCACCCCCGGACTGCTCGCCGTCCTCACCCCGATCGCCGTCGGCTTCGCGCTCGGCGTCGGTGCGCTCGGTTCCTTCCTCGCCGGCGCCATCGGCTGCGGCACCCTGATGGCGGTCTTCCTCGCCAACTCCGGTGGCGCGTGGGACAACGCGAAGAAGCTCGTCGAGGACGGCCACCATGGCGGCAAGGGCAGTGAGGCCCATGCGGCGACCGTCATCGGCGACACGGTCGGCGACCCGTTCAAGGACACCGCGGGCCCCGCGATCAACCCGCTGCTCAAGGTGATGAACCTGGTGGCGCTGCTGATCGCCCCGGCGGTCGTGCAGTTCAGCTACGGCGCCGACACGAGCGCGACCGTGCGGGCGATCGTCGCGGTCATCGCCATCGCCGTCATCATCGGCGCGGTGTACATCTCCAAGCGCCGCGGCATCGCCGTCGGCGACGAGGGCGACGACGCGGCGACCGCCGAGCGGGTGGCGGCCCAGCCGAACGATCCCGCGGTGGTCTCCTGACCCGAAGAACCACCCGAAGAACCACCCGAAGAGGTACCCGAAGAGCGACCTGAGGAGCGACCCGACGGAGGGACTCGAAGGTACACCCGAACGGCGGACGGGCGGCGCGGACTGACGCGCCGTCCGTCCGCCGTTCTGCGAGCTCGGATGGCGGACGTGTATCTTCCGGGCCGAGAGCCTTCGAAGGGACCAATCCGGTGAACAAGAAGTTTGCGGCCGCAGTGTCCGGCGGTGCGGTACTGATGCTCGTGCTGTCCGGCTGCGGCGGCGACGACGGGAACGAGAAGGCCGACGCCTGGGCGAAGAACGTCTGCGACAAGTGGCAGCCCGAGCTGAAGAAGATCGAAACGGCCAACGCCGACATCAAGCGCGTGGCGACCGAGACCAGCAAGCCCGACGAGGTGCAGAAGACGGACTCGGCGGCCTTCGGGACGATGTCCGAGTCGTACAAGGCGATGGGGGCCGCCGTGCAGGGAGCGGGAGTTCCCCCGGTCAAGGACGGCCAGGCGACCCAGGAGGCCGCCGTCAAGGGCTTCGAGGCGACGTCGAAGGGGTACGCCGACCTGAAGGCGAAGATGGACGCCCTGGACCCCAAGGACCAGACCAAATTCGCCGAGGGCCTCAAGGAGGTGGCCGGCGGGCTCCAGGCAGCCACCCAGGGCGGCAAGGACGCGCTCGACAAGCTCAAGGCGGGCGGCTTGGACAAGTCGATGAACAGCCAGAAGGGTTGCCAGGTCACGGCGCCGTCGCCGACCAAGTGAGTCGGCCGGCGAGCACGGTGTCCGGCGCCCGCGGCGGTACGCGGGCCGGGGCTTGAGTTCGCCGGTGCGCCGGGTTCCGGGGCCCCGGCCGCGCCGGCGATGCCGGGCGACCGGCCGCGCGGCGCACGGATCGGCGGTGCGAGCCCACACAATGGACGGGTGAGTACCACCAGCCTCCCCTCGCCCGACCGCGCCGCCGAGCTCCGCACCGCCCTGCTCGCCGCCGGCTTCACCGCCGATGGCCTGCTCGACCTGCTCGGCGCCCCCGCCTACGCCGCGCTGGCCCGCAGCGAGACGGTCCCCGCCCTGCGGGCCACCCGAGGCCGCGGCGACGGCCCGCTCGCGAGCCTGGTTCGGCTGTTCCTGCTGCGGCAGCCGGAGTCGTACGCGAACGCCGCGGCTGCCCTGCCCGTCGAGGCCGCGCTGACCGACGGCTGGCTCCGCCGGCAGGGCGACGAGGTGTACGCCACCGTCGACGTGCGCCCGTACGGGGGACCGGACGGCGAGGACTGGTTCATCGTCTCCGACCTCGGCTGCGCCGTCGGCGGCGCCGGCGGGATCGGCAGCCGCGAGGAGGGCGTGGTGCTCGGCGTCGGCGGTGCCTCCACCACGCTGGCCGGGATCACCGTCCGCATCCCGGTCGCCACCGCGCTCGACCTCGGCACCGGATCCGGCATCCAGGCGCTGCACGCCGCCCAGCACGCGACCCGGGTCACCGCCACCGACGTCAACCCCCGGGCCCTGGAGTTCACCCGGCTGACCCTGGCGCTGTCCGGCGCTCCCGAGGCCGAGCTGCTCCTCGGGTCCTTGTTCGCTCCGGTCGGCGATGCGACGTACGACCTGATCGTGTCGAACCCGCCGTTCGTGATCTCCCCCGGCGCGCGGCTGACGTACCGCGACGGCGGGATGGGGGGCGACGACCTGTGCCGGACGCTCGTCCAGCAGGCCGGTGACCACCTCAACCCGGGCGGTTACGCGCAGTTCCTCGGCAACTGGCAGCACGTGGAGGGCGAGGACTGGCACGACAGGGTGCGCTCCTGGGTGCCGCGCGGCTGCGACGCGTGGATCGTGCAGCGCGACGTGCAGGACGTCACGCAGTACGCGGAGCTGTGGTTGCGTGACGCGGGGGACCACCGCACCGACCCCGCCGAGTACGCGCGGCGCTACGAGGAATGGCTGGACGAGTTCGAGGCCCGCAAGACCAAGGCCGTCGGCTTCGGCTGGATCACCCTGCGCCGCAGCGACGCGGAGGAGCCGTCGATCGTGGTCGAGGAGTGGCCGCACTCGGTGGAACAGCCGCTCGGCGACGCCGTACTGGCCCACTTCACCCGGCAGGACTACCTGCGCGGCCACGACGACGCCGCCCTGCTGGAGGCCCGCTTCGTGCTGGCCGAGGAGGTCGTCCAGGAGCAGGTCGGCGCGCCCGGGGCGGAGGACCCCGAGCACGTGGTGCTGCGGCAGAACCGCGGGATGCGGCGCGCCACCAAGGTCGACACGGTCGGGGCGGGCTTCGCGGGAGTGTGCGACGGCTCACTCACCGCGGGCCGGATCCTCGACGCGATCGCACAGCTGGTGCAGGAGGACCCGATCGTGCTGCGGGACCGGACTCCGGAGGCCATCCGGATGCTGGTCGAGCAGGGATTCCTGGAGCCGGTGGAGCGCTGAGCGGCCCGGTCCGGGCCGAGGCGGCCGGGCCCCAGCGGCGCGGTTGTGGCGGCCGGGCCGTGGCCGGATCCGTGATGTAACCCCGGGTTCGCTCCCTGTTTCCCCTCGGCTGGCAGGCTCCCGCGCAGGGGAACGACCAGGGGGATCCAGAGGGATCCAGGGGGACCCCGAGAGCGGTCCGGGGGCAAGGGGGGAACGGCATGGAAAGCGGTCCGGCGATCTTCGCGGCGGCCGTCTTCCTGCTGTTCGGGGCCGCTCTGCTGGGCTGGACGGGGGCGCGCACCCTGCACGGTGCGCCGGTGGCCGAGGGTGTGCTCCCCGTCGTGGCCGTACCGCTGGCGCTGCTCGCCGGCGGGGCGTCGCTGGGCCTCGGCGTGTGGTGCCTCATGCGGCTCTGACCGCAAGGGTGAGGCGACCGGCTGCGTGCCGGGATCCGGGGCGGGATCCGGGTCGGAAACAGGACGTCAGGCGGGGTGCGAGGGCGGGGCCAGACGGCCCCCTGGCCACTCGGCCCGGTGATCGCGACGGGTCCGCCGCGGTATCGGGGCGGCAGAAATGGCACTTGTCGGGTTACCGTTCGAGTGGCCGTTGCGGGCTTCTGCCGTTTGACACGGGGGCGGGTTGTACCGTCACACTCCGCAGCGTCGCCGTACTGCGACCGAGTGCCGACCGGAGAGAAGAGCCAAGTTGTCCCCGACTAGCGAGACCGCAAAGGGCGGCCGCCGACTCGTCATCGTCGAGTCCCCTGCCAAGGCGAAGACGATCAAGGGCTACCTCGGCCCGGGATACGTCGTCGAGGCGAGCGTCGGGCACATTCGCGACCTCCCGAACGGCGCCGCCGAGGTCCCCGACAAGTACACGGGCGAGGTTCGCCGCCTCGGCGTGGACGTCGAGCACGACTTCCAGCCGATCTACGTCGTCAACGCCGACAAGAAGGCCCAGGTCAGGAAGCTCAAGGAGCTGCTGGCCGACTCCGACGAGCTCTTCCTCGCCACCGATGAGGACCGCGAGGGCGAGGCCATCGCGTGGCACCTGCAAGAAGTCCTCAAGCCCAAGGTCCCCGTCCACCGGATGGTCTTCCACGAGATCACCAAGGACGCGATCCGCGACGCCGTCGCCAACCCGCGCGAGCTGAACCAGCGCATGGTCGACGCACAGGAGACCCGCCGCATCCTCGACCGCCTCTACGGCTACGAGGTCTCGCCGGTCCTGTGGAAGAAGGTCATGCCGCGGCTGTCGGCCGGCCGCGTCCAGTCGGTGGCCACCCGCCTCGTCGTCGAGCGGGAGCGCGAGCGCATCGCCTTCCGCTCCGCCGAGTACTGGGACCTGACCGGAACCTTCTCCACCGGCCGCGCCGGTGACCCCTCCGACCCGTCGACCCTGGTCGCCCGCCTGAACGCGGTGGACGGCAAGCGGATCGCGCAGGGCCGCGACTTCGGCTCGAACGGGCAGCTCAAGAGCGAGGTGCTGCACCTCGACGAAGCGAACGCGCGGGCGCTGGCTGCCGCGCTGGCGGAGACCTCGTTCGCCGTCCGCTCGGTCGAGTCCAAGCCGTACCGCCGCTCCCCGTACGCTCCGTTCCGCACGACGACGCTCCAGCAGGAGGCCTCGCGCAAGCTGGGCTTCGGCGCGAAGGCGACGATGCAGGTGGCGCAGAAGCTGTACGAGAACGGCTTCATCACCTACATGCGTACGGACTCCACCACGCTCTCCGACACCGCGGTGTCGGCGGCGCGGGCGCAGGTCACGCAGCTCTACGGGGCCGACTACCTGCCCGAGAAGCCGCGCGTCTACGCCGGCAAGGTCAAGAACGCGCAGGAGGCGCACGAGGCGATCCGCCCCTCGGGTGATCGTTTCCGCACCCCCGCCGAGACCGGTCTGACCGGCGACCAGTTCCGCCTGTACGAGCTGATCTGGAAGCGGACCGTCGCCTCCCAGATGAAGGACGCGGTCGGCAACTCGGTGACCGTGAAGATCGGCGGGACGGCCTCGGACGGCCGGGACGTCGAGTTCAGCGCCTCCGGCAAGACGATCACCTTCCACGGCTTTATGAAGGCCTACGTCGAGGGCGCGGACGACCCGAACGCCGAGCTCGACGACCGCGAGAAGCGGCTCCCGCAGGTCGCGGAAGGCGACGCGCTGTCCGCCGAGGAGATCACTGCGGACGGCCACTCGACCAAGCCGCCGGCCCGCTACACCGAGGCTTCGCTGGTCAAGGAGCTGGAAGAGCGCGAGATCGGCCGCCCGTCGACGTACGCGTCGATCATCGGCACGATCCTGGACCGCGGGTACGTCTTCAAGAAGGGCACGGCGCTCGTGCCGTCCTTCCTGTCGTTCGCCGTGGTGAACCTGCTGGAGACGCACTTCGGTCGGCTCGTCGACTACGACTTCACGGCCAAGATGGAGGACGACCTCGACCGCATCGCCCGGGGCGAGGCCCGGTCCGTGCCGTGGCTGAAGCGGTTCTACTTCGGCTCCGAGGAGGCGTCGGAGGTCGTACCGGCCGACGGCGACCACCTCGGCGGTCTGAAGGAGCTGGTCACGGACCTCGGCGCGATCGACGCCCGGGAGATCTCCTCCTTCCCGGTCGGCGAGGGCATCGTGCTGCGGGTCGGCCGGTACGGGCCGTACGTGGAGCGGGGCGAGAAGGACGCGGAGGGCCACCAGCGGGCCGACGTCCCGGACGACCTGGCGCCGGACGAGCTGACGGTCGCGTACGCGGAGGAGCTGTTCGCGAAGCCGAGCGGCGAGTTCGAGCTGGGCAAGGACCCCGTGAGCGGGAACCAGATCGTCGCGAAGGACGGCCGCTACGGGCCGTACGTGACGGAGATCCTGCCCGAGGGCACCCCGAAGACGGGCAAGAACGCGGTGAAGCCGCGCACGGCCTCGCTGTTCAAGTCGATGTCGCTCGACACGGTGACCCTGGACGACGCGCTGAAGCTGATGTCCCTGCCCCGGGTCGTGGGTGTGGACGCGGAGGGCGTGGAGATCACGGCCCAGAACGGCCGCTACGGCCCGTACCTGAAGAAGGGCACGGACTCGCGGTCGCTGGAGACCGAGGACCAGCTGTTCACGATCACGCTGGACGAGGCCCTCGCCATCTACGCGCAGCCGAAGCAGCGCGGGCGGGCGGCGGCCAAGCCGCCGCTGAAGGAGCTGGGCACGGACCCGGTGAGCGAGCGCCCGGTGGTCGTCAAGGACGGCCGCTTCGGTCCGTACGTGACGGACGGCGAGACGAACGCGACGCTGCGGCGGGACGACGACGTCGAGACGATCACCCCGGAGCGGGGCTACGAGCTGCTCGCGGAGAAGCGGGCGAAGGGCCCGGCGAAGAAGACGGCGAAGAAGGCCCCGGCGAAGAAGGCCCCGGCGAAGAAGGCGCCCGCCAAGAAGGCGACGGCGACCAAGACGGCTGCTGCGAAGAAGACGACGGCGACGGCGAAGAAGACCGCCGCCAAGAAGACGGTCGCGAAGAAGACGGCCGCCGCCCCGGCGTCGGACGACTAGGTTCCGACTAGGTTCCGACGGACGACCAGGTTCCGACCGGGTTGGACCGGCTTCCGTCCGGCTTTGGACCGGGGTTCGGACCGGCTTTCGGACCGGGCTTCGGACCGGGTTTCGACCGATCCGTGGCCAGGGCCCCGTGCGTACGCACGGGGCCCTTCCGCTTCGGTCCCCACCTCCGGTTGACGCAGCCGCACCTGCCACGCGCCCCCGCAGGCCAGAGTGCGGGACGGGTCACAGCCGGGGTTGTCCACAGGGCTCCGCAGCTGGCAAGCGCAACGGATAGGCTGGGCGGATGACGCGAGCCGAGCAGCCAACGGTCGTGACCGCCCCCGCGAACCCCACCTACGACGAAGCCCTCGCCGCGGATTCCCGCGAGCGTGCGGTGCGCGCCCTGCTGCGCACACCCAGGCTGCGCCGGCTGTGGAGCGCCCAGTTGGTGAGCGGCATCGGTGATGCCCTCGCACTGCTGGTGCTGGTGCTGCTGGCCTTCCAGACGGGCGTCACCGAGGAGACCTTCGGGGGCGGCTACCAGGGCTGGGCCCTCACCATCGCCGCCGTCTTCGGGGTCCGGATCCTCTCCACCCTGCTCTTCGGCGCGGTGCTGCTCGGGCCGCTGGCCAAGCTCCTCGCGCCGAGGGAGGCCGGCGGCAAGCTCGACCGCCGCTGGACCATGATCGGCGCCGACGGGATCCGGCTCGGCCTGTTCGTCGTCGCGCCGCTCTGGCTCGACTGGATCCCGGCCCACGCACTGACCGCGCTGCTCGCCACCGTCTTCGTCTCCGGCGTCGCCGAGCGGCTGTGGACCCTGGCCAAGGACAGTGCGGCCCCCGCCCTGCTGCCCGCGCCGCCGCCGGAGGGGGCGACCGTACGGCCGCTGCCCGACCACCTCGACGCGTTGCGCCGGCTGAACCTGCGCACCTCCTTCGCAGCGATGCCCGTGGCCGCCGCCGTACTGCTCGGCGCGACCCTGGTCGGCAAGGCCCTCGGCCTCGGCGTGGACTGGTTCGCCGCGAACCAGTCCGCCCTGGGCTCGTACGTGGCCTCCGGACTCTTCGCGGCATCCGTGTCGCTGCTGCTCCCACTGGTGCTGCCCGCGTCGAAGACCCCGCGCCCGCGCTCCCCGCTGGAGGGCCTGCGGGCCCCCAAGGCGGGGGACCGCCCGGACAAGGGTCGTACGGGGGCCGTTCCGCTGCTCGTCCTGGCCTGCGCCGCGGTCGCCGGGGCCGTGTCCAGCGCAGCCGCCGTGGCCGTCCTGCACGCCTTCGACCTGGGCGGCGGCCCCGCCACCTTCGCCTTGCTCGTCCTTGCCCTGCTCGGCGGCACCGCCATCGGCATCCGCGCCACCCAGGCCGGCAAGGTGCTCCCCGCACTCTCTCGGCGCCGGTTGCTGGCCCTGGCCGTCGCGGTGGCGGGGCTCGCCCTGCTGTTGAGCGGGCTGGTCCCGGACACGGCGACCGTGCTGTTCCTGTCGCTGCTCGCCGGTACCGCCGCGGGCATCGCCGCCAACACCGGGCACACCCTGCTGGACCAGGAGACCGAGGAGTTCCGCAGGGCCCGGGTCACCGAGCACCTGCAGGCCGTCGTACGGGTGGCCGTGGCCCTCGGAGCCGTCCTCGCCCCGGTCCTGGCCGCGGCGATCGGCCCGCACCGGCTCGCCGCCGGGGACGTCGTCTTCGAGCACGGCGGGGCGGCATTCACCCTGATGCTGGTCGGCGCCCTGCTGCTGCCGGTCGCCGTGGTGGTGCTCGCCAAGGCCGACGACCGCCGCGGCGTGCCGCTGCGCCGCGACCTGCGCGAGGCGCTGCGCGGCGGGGAGCCGGTGCAGGCCGCCTCCGACGCCGGCTTCTTCATCGCCCTGGAGGGCGGGGACGGCGCCGGCAAGTCCACCCAGGTCGAGGCGCTGGCCGACTGGATACGGGGCAAGGGCCACGAGGTCGTCGTGACCCGCGAGCCGGGGGCCACCCCGGTCGGCAAGCGGCTCCGCTCGATCCTGCTCGACGTCTCCTCGGCCGGGCTGTCGAACCGCGCCGAGGCCCTGCTGTACGCCGCCGACCGGGCGGAACACGTGGACACGGTGGTCCGCCCCGCCCTGGAGCGCGGCGCCGTCGTCATCTCCGACCGCTACATCGACTCCTCGGTGGCCTACCAGGGCGCCGGCCGTGACCTGTCCCCGACCGAGATCGCCCGGATCTCGCGCTGGGCCACGGACGGGCTCGTCCCGAACCTGACCGTGCTGCTCGACGTGTCGCCGGAGGCGGCGCGCGAGCGGTTCACGGAGGCGCCGGACCGACTGGAATCGGAGCCTGCGGAATTCCACCAGCGGGTACGGGCCGGCTTCCTGACCCTCGCCGCGGCCGACCCCGGCCGCTACCTGGTGGTCGACGCCGGGCAGGACCCGGAGTCGGTGACCACCGTCGTACGGCACCGCCTGGACCGAATGCTTCCGCTCTCCGAGGCCGAGCTCGCGGCTCAGGCCGAGGCCCGGCGCCTCGCCCAGGAGGAGGCCCGGCGCAGGGCCGAGGAAGAAGCGGCGCGCAAGGCGGAGGAAGCGCGTCTGAAGGCCGAGGAAGAAGCCCGGCTGAAGGCCGAGGCCGAGGCCGCGCGCATCAGGGCCGAGGTCGAAGCCGCTCGCAAGGCGGAGGAGGAGCGGCTGCGCGCCGAGGAGGAGGCCCGCGCCCGGGCCGAGGCCGAGCGGCTGCGCGCGGAGGCCGAGGAGAAGGCCCGCGCGGCGGAGCAGGAGCGGCTGCGCAAGCAGGCGGAGGAGGAAGCCCGGCTGCGCGCCGAGGCCGAGGAGCGGCGGCTGGAGAAGCAGCGGCGGGCCGAGGAAGCCCTGCTCAAGGCCGAGGAAGCCCGTCGTCTGGCCGCGGCTGCTGCGGCTGCCCAGGCCGCGGCTGCTGCGGCGGCCCGGGCGGCGTCTTCGGCAGCTGCTCCGGCTCCCGCCCCGAGTGCTCCCGCGGCGCCTTCCCCCAAGGTGGCGATGACGAAGGAGCCGTTCCCGGACGACGCCGTGACGGTCGAGACCCCGGTGGCCAAGCGGGTCGTGCAGCCGGACGACGTGACCCAGACGGTTCCGGTGCCGAAGGTCGATCCGACGGCACAGACCTCGGTGCTGCCGGCCGTCCCCGCGGCCGGCCCAGCCGACGAGACGGCCGTCCTGCCGCCCGTACGTCCGTCCCGTACGAGCCCTCCCGCTGCCGAGGCCTCGAACGGTCAGGCCCGCTCCGCCGTACGGCCGACGGCCCGGCGTTCGCAGGAGAGCCCGGCGGACCGGGTGCCACCGGGCATCTTCCGGGATTCCGACAATGAAGTGACCCGTGAGCTCCCTGCCCTCGGCGACGACGGTCGGCCGAGCGCGCCGAGCGCGCCGAGCGCGCCGAGCGCGCCGAGCGCGCCGAGCGGGCAGAGCGGGCAGAGCGGGCAGAGCGGGCAGAGCGGGCAGAGCGGGCAGAGCCGGCCGGGCCGGCCGCGGCCCGTCTGGGCCGAGGAGACCCCGCTGGACGACCTGCCGACCCTGGCGGACGAGCTGCTCGGGCCGCACCGGGACGACGAGGACGACGACGGCGGGCCTCGCCGCCGCTGACGGGGATTGTCAGTGGCGCCCGCCACACTGGGGGCGGGCACCAGCGGTACGAGCGGACGGAAGCGAAAGGCGGTGGGCGGGATGCCCGTATGGGACGACCTGGTGGGACAGGAGCGGGTGCAGGCGCAGCTGGCCGCCGCCGCCCGTGACGCCGACGCCCTGGTCACCGCCGTCGAGGCCGGGACGCCGCAGCCCGACGGCTCCAGGATGACCCACGCCTGGCTGTTCACCGGACCGCCCGGCTCCGGGCGGTCCACGGTCGCCCGTGCCTTCGCGGCCGCCCTCCAGTGCACCAGCCCCGACCGTGCCCTCGGGGGCGAGCCGGGCTGCGGGTTCTGCGACGGTTGCCACACCACCGTGGTCGGCACGCACGCCGATGTGGAGATCGTCCGCACCGATCTGCTGTCCATCGGTGTGAAGGAGACCCGCGACCTGGTCCGCCGGGCTCAGCTCTCCCCCGCCGTGGGCCGCTGGCAGGTCATCGTCCTGGAGGACGCGGACCGGCTGACCGAGGGCGCGGGCAACGTGCTGCTGAAGGCCGTGGAGGAGCCGGCCCCGCGAACCGTGTGGCTGCTGTGCGCGCCCTCGCTGGAGGATGTGCTGCCCACCATCCGCTCCCGCTGCCGGCACCTGACCCTGCGCACCCCGTCCGTCGCCGCCGTCGCCGACGTACTGGTCCGGCGGGACGGCATCGAGCCCGCCGTCGCCGCAGCCGCCGCGCGGGCGACGCAGGGACACATCGGGCGGGCCCGTCGTCTCGCGCAGGACGAGGCCGCCCGGGCCCGCCGGGCCGCCGTGCTGAAGCTCCCGCTCCGGATCGATGACGTGGGTGGCTGCCTCAAGGCCGCTCAGGAGCTGATCGACGCCGCCGCCGAGGACGCCAAGCAGGTCGCGGAGGAGGTCGACACCAAGGAGACCGAGGAACTGCGGGCCGCGCTCGGCGCCGGCTCCGGCACCGGCGGCCGGATGCCGCGCGGTACCGCGGGGGTGATGAAGGAGCTCGAAGATCGACAGAAGCGCCGCCGCACCCGTACCCAGCGAGACACCCTCGACCTGGCACTGACCGACCTCACGGGCTTCTACCGGGACGTGCTGGCCCTGCAGCTCGGTTCCTCGCTGGCCATCGCGAACGAGGAGATACGGCCTGACCTCGACCGGATCGCCCGCGCCTCCGGGCCGGAGCGCACCCTGCGCCGGATCGAAGCGATCATCGCCTGCCGCGAGGCCCTCGACCGCAATGTGGCCCCGCTCCTCGCGGTCGAGGCGATGACGATGTCCCTCCGCGCGGGCTGACCCGAGCCTCCGCGCGCCGCCGGCCACCTGTTGCAACGGACGTTGACCGGATCACCCGTACGGGTGATCCGGCGAGGTCGGCCGGGGTGCGGGTCCGGGCTGGGCTGCGGCGGACCCTCAGGCTCCGGACGGCGGGTCGGCCCGGGGGCGCCCCGCTCCGGTCGCCGGCAGCACGTAGGCTCCGAGGATGGACACCAGTCGCTTGCTGCGCACCACAGGAATCGTGATCGCAGCTGCCGGGCTGCTGCTCTCCGGGTGTACCTCGGGCGGTCCTGGGGGACCCCGCGCCGCCGCGTCCTACTCGAGCGCCCCTCAGTCGGCGGCCCCGACCACGGTCCCGGCCGCACTGCGCCCGTACTACGAGCAGAAGCTGAGCTGGCGCGACTGCGGCGTCCCCGGTTTCCAGTGCGCCACGATGAAGGCGCCGCTCGACTACGCCCACCCCGAGTCCGGCCAGGACATCGAGCTCGCGCTGTCCCGCCGCCAGGCCCCCGGCCCCGGCAAACGACTGGGCTCGCTCGTGGTCAACCCGGGCGGCCCCGGAGGCTCCGGCATCGGGTACCTCCAGGCGTACGCGGGCGTCGGCTATCCGGCGCCCGTACGTGCCCAGTACGACATGGTCTCCTTCGACCCGCGCGGGGTGGACCGGAGCAGTCCCGTCCAGTGCCTGAGCGGCCCGGAGATGGACACGTACACGCAGGTGGACCAGACGCCGGACAACGCGGCGGAGCGGGCCGAGCTGGTCACCGCGTTCAAGGAGTTCGCGGCCGGCTGCAAGGCCCGCTCCCAGCGGGTGCTGCCGCACGTCTCCACGGTCGACGCCGCCCGCGACATGGACATGCTCCGCGCGGTGCTGGGGGACGAGAAGCTGACGTACGTGGGGGCCTCGTACGGCACCTTCCTCGGGGCGACCTACGCGGAACTCTTCCCCGGCCGGGTCGGTCGACTGGTCCTGGACGGCGCGATGGACCCCTCCCGCCCGGCCCTCGAACTCAACCGGGACCAGACGGCGGGCTTCGAGACGGCCTTCCGCTCCTTCGCCAAGGACTGCGCGAAGCAGCCCGACTGCCCGCTCGGCAAGGGCGGCCCGGACGCGGTGGCCGCGCGCCTCCAGGAGTTCTTCCGCAAGGTCGACGCCCAGCCGGTGCCCAGCGGCGATCCGGCCCGCCCGCTGGGCGAGTCCCTCGCCACGACCGGGGTGATCGCCGCGCTCTACGACGAGAGCGCGTGGCCGCAGCTGCGCGAGGCGCTCACGGCGGCGATGAACGGCGACGGGTCCAGCCTGCTCGCCCTCGCCGACAGCTACTACGAGCGCGAGCCGGACGGCCGGTACGCGAACCTGATGTACGCGAACGCCGCCGTCAACTGCCTCGACCAGCCGCCGGCCTTCTCCGGGCCGGAGGCGGTCCAGGCAGCCGTGCCCTCCTTCGAGAAGGCCTCCCCGGTCTTCGGCGCGGGCCTGGCCTGGGCCTCGCTGAACTGCACGTACTGGCCGGTCAAGGCGAACGGCACGGCCCACCCGCTGACCGCGAAGGGCGCCCCGCCGATCGTGGTGGTCGGCACCGTCCGCGACCCGGCGACCCCGTACAAGTGGGCCCAGGCCCTCGCGCAGCAGCTCGACTCGGGGGTCCTGCTCACGTACGACGGCGACGGGCACACGGCGTACGGGCGCGGCAGCTCCTGCATCGACACGGCGATCAACCAGTACCTGCTGCAGGGGACCCCGCCGAAGGACGGGAAGAAGTGCGCGTAACCGCCGCCAGGGGGGTGACTCCCACCGGTATGCGTCCCATGTCCCACCCTCCCTCAACCCGGTTCGAGGCACCCCCTTTCAGCCTGTAGACTTGGCGCCGCTGCTGATGAGCGCCCCTCTCCGAGGGAACACTTGTCTGACCAGCGGTGCCGCCTTAGCTCAGTTGGCCAGAGCAACGCACTCGTAATGCGTAGGTCTCGGGTTCGAATCCCGAAGGCGGCTCTGTGGAAGCCCCAGGACTCACTCGCCGTGACCTGGGGCTTTTGCTATTTAGCGGATCTTGCGCCGCCGTCGCGCGCGGGCCGCTCGGGTGTTCTCGGTCTCAGTTCTGGTCTCAGACACCGGATCGGGGCCAGGCATGAACGCCTCGCCCATCCGACGCATCGCTTCCCGCGAGAGCTCCGATCGCCCCTTCACGTACCGCCTCGTCTGGCTGATCTGTGTGTGCCGGAGGATCTCCATGATGGTGGGCATGTCGATGCCCAACTCATTGAGGATCGTGCCCGCCGTGTGACGGCTCCCGTCGTGCTGGCGGCGGTCACTGATCCCCGCTTCCTCCAGTAGCTCCTTGAACTCCTCCCAGTCGGCCCGCGGGTCGAGAGGCCGACCGTCGGCCCGGGTGAATACGGCGCCGCACTCCTCCCACAGCTCCCCGGCGGCCTGCCGCTGCTCTTCCTGCTTCGCGCGGTGCTCCAGGAGGTAGGGCAGGAAGGGCGGCGGGATCGGCACGGGCTGCTGGCTCTTCTTCGTCTTCGGCCGGGTGAAGGCCAGCCCGCCACCCTTCCGCTCGGGGCAGGTGCTGGCGTGCCGGCGGCAGGTCTTCGCGCACGGCTTGGGACAGCCGCGCTTGTAGCCCTTGTGGGTAGAGCAGTCGGCAGGGCAGGGCTCAAAGCGGTGGAGCCGGGCGCCGCAGGCGTGCGCGTTCTTGCAGCCGTGCCTCCAGGTGAGGCGCTGGAGCTGCCAGGCGGGGTGGAACAGCCCCTGCTCCAGGTCCACGTACTGCCAACGCAGGCCCAGGGCCTCGCCCTGCCGGAAGCCCATGCCCACGCCGATGGCCCACCGCATGAAGGTCGGGCGCTTCGCGGCAGCCGCGAGGAACGCCTTGGACTCGTCCCGCGAGAACGGGTTCGCTTCGGTCTCGTCGACGGACGGCGGGTCAACGAGCGTGGCGACGTTCTCGGTGATGAGCCTGCGACGGTGGGCGATCTTCAGAGCGCGGGAGAGGATCCGGTGCACCTTGACCACGTGCGACGGCGCGTGTCCCTCCTCCATCATGGCCGCGTACATCACCTCCAGGTGCTCCGGCGCGAGCTTGTCGAGGCGGTGCTTCCCGACGCCGGGGATGATGTCGTTGCGGGTCTTCGACCAGTAGTCGTCCAGGGACCGCGGCTTGAGCTTCAGGCTCGCGATCGTGGTCAGGTAGGTATCCATCCATTCCGCAACGGTCGGCTTCCGTCCGGCCTTCGTCGCCCGGCCTTCGTCGCGCAGCTTCTCCAGCTCGCGGACTTTTTTGGTGACTGCGGTCTCGGTCTTGGCCCGACGGTGTCGGCGGGCGGGCCCTCCGTCGGGCTTGACGCCCATCGTGACGCGACCGTGCCACCACCCGTCACTGCCCAGGTAGATGGACGACTCCATGTTCGGCTTGCGGGTGCTCACGAGCTGCTGTGCTCCTCCATGTGAAAGGCGGCCCCGGGGGTTCCCGGGGCCGCCAGTAAGTGGCGCTGAGAGATCAGACGGGCTGCGGCGGGAGCTGGGCGGCGAACGCGTCGACGTCGGTCCGACGGATCCGACGGGCCCGGCCGACCTTGACGAACGGCAACTCGCCGGCGGCCATGAGCTCGTAGACGGTGGATCGGCCGAGCGAGAGCAGCTCGGCCGCCGCTTCCACGGTGCAGAGAACGCGGGCGGAGGGGGCGATGGCGGTGGTCATCTGGTTGCCTCCACGGCGACGGAGTAGCGGGGCTTTGCCGCCCCGCTCGTAGAAATCCGCTACTGCCGCTACCTCCGCTACCGCCCTGGTCAGGGACTTGATCGCGGTAGCGGATTGGGTAGCGGTAGCGGATAGGTGCGCGACCGGCCCGGCCGTTGGGGCCAGGCCGGTAGCGGAAGTTGCTGGTGGGGTAGCGGATGTTTTCGGGCTATCCGCTACCTCCGCAGGGCCTCTGACCTGCGAGGTAGCGGAGGTAGCGGAAGTAGCGGATTCTCAGGGGGTGGGGGGAGGGCAGTACCTCGCCCATGCGTCCGCGAGATCGGCCGCGTAGTAGCCCTTGAGGACCGCTCCGCCGCTCTTGATGTTGCGGGGCTCGACCGGCTTGTTGTCGCCGGTCATGTACTCGCCGAGCATCTTCGCCAGGCCCCGGGAAGTCAGCGGCTTGCCACCCATGTCCGCCCAAGGCGCCTCCTCCAGCGCGTAGAGGCGGTCCAGGACGGAGATGGTGGGCAGACGCTCGATCCCGTTGAGGACGTGGTCGCGCAGGTCGGTCAGCAACCGGATCCCGATGCTGCCCTTGTCGTCCTGCTTGGACGCGGCCACGATCTCGGCGCACGCAGCGCGGGCCCGGGCGGGCCATGCGCCCCCCGCTGCGTCGGCGACGGCCAGGAGCGGCTCCCACACGTCGGCGGGCCGGTCGGTCACTTCGTCGGGCATTTCCGGGAACACCCCGTCGACCAGGTGCCGGACGCTGTCCGCCCAGTCGGCGAGCCGGTCGCGCAGGGCGTGACCCTCCGGGGCGTGGAGGCGCCGGCGGAAGGGCTGGACGCGTTCGTTGCGGGCCCTGCGGCGCATCCGGATGATGACCGACCGGGTCAGGATTGTGTCGGGCAGGGAGCCGAGCCCGGCCATGGCGACTACGCAGAAGCTGGGAAACTCCTGGACGGTCTGGTTGGTGCCGTCACCGACGCACCGCCACATGCCGGCGCCCCGGTGGTGGCCCGCGTTCAGGAACCCGCGCAGGGGCTCGTTGTCCCCGGCCTTGGGACCGAAGATCGTGTCTACCTCGTCGAAGAGGATCGTGGGCCGGGTGTCCAGGGTGGAGACGGCCCGGAACAGCACCGGGGCGGACGCGTTCGCGGCCACCAACGGCTGCGGGACCAGGGTTTCCACGATCTCCAGCGCGCGAGACTTCCCCGACCCGGGCTCGGGGGAGAGGAACGCGAGGCGCGGGGTGGAGTCGAAGCAGTCCAGCAGGTGCGCGTGAGCGTCCCACAAGGTGACGGCGACGTAGGCGGCTTCGGTCGGGAAGACGTTGAAGCGCCGGTGGAAGGACTCCACTTCGTCCAGCAGGCGGGAGCCGTCCGTGGCCGTCGGGTTGGGCGCGGGCAGGGTCTGGGTGGCGATGGTCATGCGGCCTTCCTCCGGTGAGCGGTGGCGATGCGGCCCAGCGGGCATGCGGCGCGGTGGTCGGTGTGGAGCTGGATGAGGGTGAGAACCTGCCGCTGGCCGACAGCGGAACGGCTGTGGCCGCACTCGCACGTCGAGGTGGCGGTGGGGATGGCGCCCCGCGGGGCGCAGATGTGCAGGACGGCGACGACGTACCGGCCGTCTGCCGTGCGCGGGTCACGGCGAACAGCAGAAGGGACGCCTTCGGCGACGACCTTCGGCGCCCTACCCCCGACTGTGACAGGGGCCGGTTCGGCGGAGCTCGGGCCGGTGGGGGTCTGGGTGAGGCTCTTCAAGGAGGAGCGGGGGTGGTGGTTCATGCCGTCCGCCTCATCGCGTTGCGGGCGATGGACCAGTTCAGACCAGAGCGGATCGTGGTGCGGCACTCGGAAGACGGCAGGCCAGCTGACTCCCCCGCTCCCTGAAGAGCCTCCTCCACCACATCGCGGGGAAGGTCGCCCGCGGCGATGAACCGCCCCAGAGCTCGGGCGGCCCGCAGCAGAGTCCCGTTGCGCTCTCCGTTCGGGGCCGACTCGACCGACGCTGTCTCTGCGTTCAGGGCGGCGGCCGCGTATCGGCCGGTGCGCTGGGCGAGGGTGGGGCGTCCGGTGAGCTGGCGCAACGCCTGGCGGGGCGCGAGCAGGGAGTACAGCCACGTCGGGAACGGCGCCGGAGTCAGCGGGCTGCTGACCTCGTACGTTCCGGTGGCCGTGACACTGCCAGGGGCGACGACGTATCCGCCCCACGCCCGGGTGTCGATGAGCGGGCCGAGCCTGCCCGCCGAGTTCCTCAGCCTGACTCCGGCGGGGGCGGTGAAGTACAGGTGGGATCCGCCGGTGGGCGTCCGCACCGAGAGGGTGGCCGGGAGGGGCTGCCCGGCGCGCTCGCAGAGCGCCTGAAAGGTCTCTGCGCCGCGCGGCGCTTCCGAACTGCCCTTGCTCTTCGAAATATCGAGGTCGACCACGACGAGGTTCGAGGGGCCGGTGGCGATGCCGACGTTGAACGGGAGCCGGTCCCACGCTCGGCGAATCCGGTCCGGGTCGCTGGTGGCCCGAACCTCCCACTTGCGGTGCCCGCCGGCGCAGTCGCCCAGGCCGGGGCAGTGCTCCTGCCCGTGGAGAGCGGGCCGCTTCTGCCCGGGGCGGAGCGGGAACACGCTCCAGCCCAGGGCGGCTGCATCGAGCGCGGCCGTCAGCAGCGCGGATGCGGGGTGATGGGTCATGCTGGATTCCTCCAGTGAGAGCTGGAAGAGGGCGGCCCGGACTTTGGCGAGACGGGGCCGCCCTCGTCATGTCAGTGGCGGGTGTGGTCGGTGGCGATGCCGGTCAGGCGCCTGGCCTCGTCAGGCGTGACGTGGCTGTAGCGGACGCTGACGCGGCACCCCGGGTGGGGGCAGCGGATCGTGCGCTTGCCGACCAGGAGGGCGATCGCGTCCGATACGCGTTCACCTAGGGGGCTTTGGTCCACGGGCGGGCCTTTCAGTGGTTGTTGAGGGTCCCGGTGGCTCGGCCGAAGAGGCCGGTGGCGCTGATGTTCTGCGTGATGTGCTGCATCGGCGCTGTGCCCTGTCCGGCCCTGCGGGTGGTTCGCAGGAGGGCGGGGGCGAGCACGCCGGCGGCGATGAGGGTGATGGCGGCCCAGAGGGCGTCGGTCATGGCGATCAGTCCCGGGGCTGCGTAGGCGATCCCGAACCCGGCGGCGGCGATGCCGGCGCCGAGGGTCGGGGCGAGGAGTGCGGTGGTCTTGGCCCATGCCGGGATCGGCTGGACCGGCGCCGGTACGGGCTCGGCCGGGGGTGTGTAGGCGAGGGTGCGGATGCCGTTGGGGAGGGTGACGAGCTGGACCCCGGGAGGCAGTTCCGCGAGCGGCATCACTGGGTGTTGGACGGCGGTGGGGTAGAGGATCGGGTCGCCGTAGCGGGCGGGCGCGGTGGTGCTCGGGAGGATGGGTTCATAGGGCATTGCAGGCTCCTGGACGCGGTGCGGACGGCCCCGTGGTGTGCGGCCGGGCGCGGTGGGTGGTCGCTCTGCGTGTGGGTGGTTACTGCCTACCGCCTACTGCCAACCCGGTACTGCCTACTGCCAAATGCCCTGATGGAGGGCCATGGTGGGCAGTAGTGGGCCGTTCTACTGCCTACTGCCAAGTTGGCGGTAGGCGGTAGGCGGTAGCCGTGTGTGGCGCTGTCAGGCGTGGTCGGGGTGGACGTAGACGGAGTGGGGGCCGCGGTCGCGGTAGATCAGTTCGCCTCGCTCGGCGGCGGCCTTGAGGGTCTTGCGGACGGCCTCGCGGCTGCGGCCGACGAGGTCGGCGACGGCAGCCGGCTTCATCCCGTCCGTCCCGGCCGCATTGATCGCGGTGACCGCGTCCGCCAGCCAGGCGGGCCCGGTCTCCTTGCCGTCGCGGAGCGCGGAGAGGTTCAGTCCCGTACCCGCCTCCAGCTGCTCGGCCTCGGCCGCGGGTCCGACCTCGGCCGACGGTTCGGGGGTGGTGCCGAACTGCGCGTCGATCTGGGCCATGAACTCGGCCGCCATCACGTCCTCATCCGTGACGGCGTGTGCGGCTGCGGGCGGGTTTTCGCGGAGCGCCGACAGACTCAGAACTGCGCTCGCGCCGGTCGCGGTGCTGCTCGTGGCAGGGGGCTCGGCCGGATCGCTGGTCTGCTGGTGGCTGTTGATCCACGCGGTGCGGGCCTGGTCCCAGCGTCGGGCGTAGTCAGGGCCTGCGGCTTTGGCGGAGATGTCGTCGAGGCGGGGGTGCCGGTCGGACGTGGCGTGGACGATGTCGCGGATCTGGTTGGGCAGGATCCGCCACGTTCCGAACAGGGCGACCGGGGATTCGGGGGTGCCCATGAAGCCGGTGCCCTTGTGGGGTGCCTGCTCGACCCGCAGGCCGCGGCCGCCGGGGAAGAGCTTGGACAGGTCCATGCCCTCGGTCTCGCCGCCGGTGAGAGCCACACGAACCTTGGCTTCGCGGCGGATCATGAGGTTGCCCAGAACCGACCCGGTGGCTCCCAGGGCGGTCAGGACGGTGCGGATGCCCATGGCGCGGAGCATGCGGATCACTTCGAGGATCTTCTTGGCGAGCTTGCGCATCTCCGGATCCCCGCTGGTCAGGATCTCGGCGCCCTCGTCGATCACGATCATGATCTGAGGGATCTGTGCGCTGACGGGGAGGAGGTCGGTGTTCGCCTTGGACATGAGGTCCTGGTAGGCGCGCTTGCGGTAGAGGCCGATCCGCAGGGCCGCTTCCAGCATCAGCATGGCCTCGTCGTGGGTGGAGGCGAGCCAGTCGACACCCGGCCGGACTGGCTGTCCCTGCCCACCTTCCATCGCGGGCCGTACCCACGGCAGGCCGGCCGATCCCGCGTTCAGGTCGATGACCCAGGTCAGCATGTCCGTGGCGCGGGCGAACCCGGCGAGGATGACGTGCACCATGTTGGTCTTGCCCGACCCGGTCGGGCCGACGACCAGCGCGCACTGCTCCCGCAGGTAGGCGCGGATCTCGTCCGCGTTGGTCCGGTACCCCCACGGGACCCCGGTGTGGATGGAGAGAGCGCTGTAGTCGGAGGGGTACTGGACCTCGGCGGCCAGGACGTTGGCGGTGGTCACGTCGATGAGCACCCGTCCCTGGTCAACGCCGGGGGTGGCTGCGGCGGTGCAGCCGTGGGGCAGGCGGGCGTCCGCGGAGAGCTTGGCGTTCTCGCGGGCGATCCGGTCGTAGGTCACGCCGCCGGCGGGGAGTTCGGCGTCGATGGTGAAGCCGGTCCCGGTGGGCCAGATCTCCACCGCCAGGACGCGTACGGTGATGCCGCAGACGCGCTGGATGCGGTCGACCCATTCGGCGGCGATGCTGCGCCGTTCCGCGGACAGTTCGCGGGCGACGTGGCGTTCGGCGGCTTCGAGGGCTTCGAGTTCGCGGGCTTCTTCGTAGAGGCCGGTGGCGCGGGCGGATGCGCCGATGGCGACGCCGAGGGTGGCCAGCGAGCCGAGCGCGGTCCAGGTCAGCGGGCCGGACGCGAGGGCCCAGGTGGTCCAGCCGCCGCCCAGGAGCCAGGAGGCGGCGCGGGAGCCGATGGTGCGTCCGGCGAGTTTCTGGCGCAGGCCGGTGGCGGTGTGGCCGATCGCTCCGGCGGTGCCGACGGCGAGGGCCCAGGTGGGGGGCATGTGGGCGAGGGTGCCGACGGTGGAGACGGCGAAGGCTCCGGTGGTGGCGGACAGGGCGCCGGTCACAGGTCCGTGACCGGCCGCCCAGTCCCACGCCGGACCATCGTCGTGCTTGATGGTGTGGGCGCTCATCTCAGACGTTCCAGCCCTTCTCGGCCTCGTGGCCGTTGCGGGGGTCCTCGTGGCGGGCGATGTCGGCCTCGTGGACCTGCCGGAACACCGGCCCCATTTCCTCGGCGAGGGACACCGACGCCATGACGGCGCCGAAGCAGTCGCGGAACGTCTCGGCGACGGCCTTGTGCAGGGGGAACTCCTCGTCGGCGCGCTCGCTGAGGATCTTCATGACGTTGGCGACCGAACCGAGCGCGTGCGGGAGACCCTCGATCATGGCGAGGATCTCCATCGCGTTGTCGGGCTCGTAGGACTGAGCGGCGGCCTCCATCTCGGCCGCGTACTCCTCGAACCGGAAACCAGAAGCCGTGCTCATCTGGGTTGCTCCTTCGCTGGTGGGAGGTGCCGGTACATGGCTTGCGGGCCGCTCGACGCGGTCCCCGATCTGCTGCTCGTCCTCGCTCTGCTCGGCCACCGCCTGCTGCTCGGCGGCCTCCTCGTCCTGCTCCAGCCGCGCCCGGATCTCCGCGTCCCGGGCCTCACGGGCCGTGCGGGCCCGCTCGACCAGCGCCCGGTACAGGCGCCGGCCGGGGTGCATCAGCGACGGCATCCGCAGCTTCCGGCCCAGCGGCGTACTCACCAGACCGAGCACCCCGGCCGCCCCGGCGAGCAGCCCGGCCACCGCCCGGCGCCCGTGGAAGCGGGCGGCTGAGCGGCGCAAGGCCTTGCGGGCGGCTTTGCGGGCCGGGGCGGCGAGCTGGGCGACTCGCTTGCGGTGCGCGGTCTGCCGGATCCCCTCACGACCGGAGGCGACAGCCCGGCCTGCAGCGCGGTCCCGCACCCGGCGGGCGGCGCCAACGGTCTTGTCGCGGACGGCCGCGGCCTTGGACATGCCCTTGGACAGCGTCCGCGCGGCCGGACCACGAGCGGTTTTGGTGCTGGTGGCGCGTTCGGCGGCCTTGGCGGCCCGACGGTTGTCGGCGACCTGCCGCCGCGCCTGCACCCCCGCCGTACGAGCGGCTGCCCTGCTCGGGGACTGAGCGCGTGCCGCGGCGCGCAGTTCGCGCACCTGCCCCGCCCTGCCCCCGGCCAGACGGCCCGCCGCCTGGCCGGCACGCTGGCGGGCCGACGGCATCCCGCCCTTGCCCGGACGTGAGCCGCTCTTCCCGTTGGCCGGAGGGCTCCCGGCCCGGTGGCTCACCTTCCCGGCGCCATTGCGGGGCGTGGTGGCCCCGGGACGAGCGGACGGGCGCTGTGTGGGAACGCGGCCTGTACCGGCGGAACGGGCTGCCGGGGCTGCGGACTTCGAAGTGGTCTTGGTTTTGTCGGGCTTGCTGTGCTTGCGGGCGGCGGCGGTGCCGAGGGCGACGGCGCCGGTCATCGCCACCGCGGCGGCGAGCGGGCCCCCGGCGATGGCGGTGGCGGCGAGCAGGCCGGCCGTGGCATTCGCTCCGGACAGGGCGAGAGGCACCACGGGGAAGCCACCCGACGTGTGCTCGATGCTGGCAACTGCGCTGGTGGCGTCGGTGGCGACGGCGGGATCGGAGCCGGTTTCCACGGGTGGAGCTACCGGTTCGGTGATGGTGTCGGTCATGCTGAACGTGCTCCTTCAGGGGAGATAGGGGCCCGGCCGGATCTGTGGTGGAGAGGGCCGGGCCCCGCACGGGGACTTTCAGGCGGCGCACCGTCGGCGCCACGCGGCGTGGACGATCTCGCCGTGGTCGAACGCCAACTCGCCCGGGGCGGCCAGCGGCACCCACCGCACCGCCGCAGCGTCGTCGCCGGCAGTTGCGGTGGTGTCGTCGGGGACGGTGGCCGCGTAGGCGGCGGTGACGTACCGGCCGCGCGGGTCGCGCTCCGGGGCGTCGTACACGCCGACCAGCACCAGCGCGTCCGGGGTGACGCGGACGCCGGTCTCCTCCAGCAGTTCGCGGGCGGCGGCCTGGCGGGAGGTCTCGCCAGGATCGACGTGTCCGCCGGGCAGGGCCAGCCTGCCCTGGTGGGGCGGCCAGCCGCGCTCGATCACGAGCACGTTGGCGCCTCGGATGCACACCACGTCGGCGGTGTACCGGATCGTCTCCGGCCTGGTCTCAGTCATCGGGTTGTCTCCTTGGGAAAGATCAGGCGGCGCACTGTGCGGGGAGGTCGTGGCAGGCCACGCACATGCCGAGCGAGGTCGGAATCACGTACGGAAGGTGATCGCGGCAGACCGGGCACCGGCGACGGGCCGCGTCGGCCTTCGCGAGGGCCGCCCACCGGTTCGCGGTCATCGGCCGGACCGGCTTCGCAAGGTCGATCCGGTACAGGTAGGCGATCAGCGGTCCGCGCCGGCGGCGGGGCCGCTCCACCTGAGCGACCACGTCCTGTCCACCGGGCCGAAGCCCCGCGGCGCGGAGCTGGCGACGGGTGGCCAGCCCGTCCGGGGCGAGGTGCCAGGAGTAGACGGGCAGCGTGCTCATCCCTCGGCGCCGATCGCGACGGTGACCAAGTCACGGGCTTGACGCTCGTCGTTGAGTCGCTGGTAGAGCTTGTGGACGTAGGAGGTGGAACGGGTGGAAAGCCGGGCCGCCTCCGGCAGGTTCTTGCCTTGCACCCAGCACGCGCGGATCACGTTCGCGGCCTCTTCGGCCGACAGGCGTTCAGGCTCCGGCTCGGCCGGGTGGACGGGGCTGGCGGTGAGGGGGAAAGCGGGGTGGAAGACCTGCCGGTCACCGCAGATGACCAGCGGCGCCCGGAACGGCGCCTCGGTGACGGGCTCCGCCTGGACGTCCACCACCGTCGTGACGGGTACCGGGGTGGAGGGGCTGTGGACGGTGGTGGTGTCCACCTCGTCCACCTCGGCGTCCACCAGAGCCCGGAGTGCGGCGCATTTCGCGAGGATCTGGCCCCGGTAGTGGTTGATCGCCTCAGCGAGAACGATCAGGAGGACCGGGGGGACAGAGTGGAGGACGAGCCCGGCCGGGTCCACCTCGCGGGGAAACCCGAAGGAGGCACCCGCTGGCCACAGGGAAGTCCAGCAGTTCATCACCCACGTGCCCAGGCCGGTGAACCAGCGCAGCCCCGCCGCCCAGCCGGACGGGTAGAGCCCGTACTCGGAGAGACGGCCGTCGAAGATGAGGACCGTACCGAGCGCGACCGCGACCATCGGGTCCAGGAGCCAGGCGATCCACGGCGAGACGTGGTGGTCGATGGCGAACATGGTCACGTTCGATGCGGTGAAGACCAGCGCCACGAACGCGACGGCCACCAGCACCCGGGTCAGCTTCGACAGCATCCCCTCAAGCACGGCGACCTGCTCCAGCGGCGAACGCGCCGTCACCGGGACTCCTCGGAGCCGATCAGGCGGACGGTGACCGACGCGACCAGGCGCACCGGGCCGGTGTCGTCGTCCTCCAGCTCGTCCCACTCCCACCTCTGGCCCGGGACGATCTCGTAGCCGAGGCCGGTCAGAGCCGCGGTGCGTTCGGCCACGGTGGGGATGGGCGAAGTGCGGGCGAACAGGTGCTCCGGCCACTCCCTGGGAACGGGATTGCTGGTCGGCACGTAGACCTCCCACTCACCGCAGCAGGAGTTGACCAGGCGGGCGGTGTGCGTCATGCGGCACCACCCGGAAGCGACGCGGCGGTCTGGTTGGCGAGCGACGTACGGGCGGTGAGGACCCGGTTGCGGGCCCGGCGGATCCGGCGCGCGTCGAACTCCGACGCCGGGCGGTCCAGCAGCGCGATCAGGGCGTCGAGCAACTCGACCTCCGCCAGGATCAGCGGCATCTCGGTCTCGATCGCGTCCAGCTCCGCGTCCGACGGCTCCAGGCCGTCGGACCACGGGGTAACACGGTTCTGAAGTGCAGCGATGGACTCCACGGGTCTTGCTCCTTCTGTAGAGGAACGGGACCCAACAGCAGCCCCGGTGTTCGAGCACCGGGGCTGCACTGCGTTGGGGGTGAAGCGGGAAGAACTCCGGCTCCCCTCGACCCCGCCCGTCCGCCGGAGCGGCGGACGGGCGGAGGAGGCAACCGGCCGCAGCATGAGGCCGCGGAGCTGAGCGCGCGGGCCTTGGCCGCGCTGGCCGCCTTTTGAGTAGGAGGCGACTACCTCACGCTGTTGAGTTCTCAAGGAACGACGGCTCTCCGGCGAGGCGTGGAAACCTCGAAGGGCTCCCGTATGCACGGGGCAACGCCGGAACCAACGGGACTGCTATGCGCCGAAGCGATGCATGTATTACATGTCTCTTACCGTGACAGATCAGATCCGCGCCGTCAACCGGCAGGCTTCGGGGTGTCGGATCTGCCGCTCTCGTCGGCGACATGACCAGCATGGCTGGGAAGCGCGGGACGTTGGACTCCGTGCATGTACGACTTGCGCCCTACTCGCTAGAGTCAAAGTCGTCCCAGGACGTCCTAGTTGGGCGAGGTCGTATGGCGAACGAGCGGCTCCGCGGAGCCATCGTGGAGAGCAACCTCAAGTTGGAGCAGGTCGCCGAGCGTCTCGGGGTGTCACCCAAGACGGTCGAGCGCTGGATCGCTGACCCAAGACGCAAGCCCTATCGCCGGTTTCAGTACGCCCTCGCGTCGATGCTCCGGCGGGAGGTCTCGTACCTCTGGCCGGACGAGCGGACTTCCGAGGAGGTCACGGCCTCCAGCGGGTCCGAGATTCTGACGCTCTATCCGCACCGCTCGGTGGTCCCGCAAGATGCCTGGACCAAGCTGTACGCCGACGCAGCCAGCCATTTCGACGTGCTGGTGTACTCCGGCTTCTGGCTGACGGAGGACTCGCGCTTCCATCGACTCGTTCGGGAGAAGTCAGCCGCCGGCGTCCCGGTGCGCTTCATGCTGGGCGACCCCGCTAGCGCGGCCGTTGCCGTACGGGGTGACGACGAAGGAATCGGTTTGGCTATGGCCGCCAAGATTCAGAACGCCCTACTCAACTATGCGCCGCTGTTCCGACTGCCAGGCGTGGAGTTCAGGCTGCACTCGACCACGCTCTACAACTCGATCTACCGAGCCGACAACGAGCTGTTGGCCAACGGTCACGTGTACGGCGTCGGCGCCTACATGGCGCCCGTGCTCCACCTGCAGCGCGTTCCCGGCGGCGAGCTGTTCGATACGTACGCCGAGAGCGTCGAGCGGGTCTGGGAGACCGCCCGGCGAATCACCTCGCCCACCGACTATGAAGGCGCCAACACGTGAGCCGCATTGACTACTTCCGTGATCCGAACGCTCCCACAGCCAACTCGGTCGTGCCCTCCGTAACTGCTGTTGTCCGTGATGAGCGGGGGGACCTCCTGCTCATCCACAAGACCGACAACAACCTGTGGGCACTGCCTGGCGGTGGCCATGATGCAGGCGAGAGCATCGCCCAGACAGTCGTACGCGAGGTGGAGGAGGAGACCGGCATTGCTGTGGTTGTGGAGGACATCGTCGGCCTCTACACCGACCCTCAGCACGTCATGGCGTACGACGACGGCGAGGTCCGCCAGCAGTTCTCCATCTGCTTCCATGCTCGGCCGATCGGCGGCTCCCTGCGAACCAGCTCCGAGTCCAAGGAGGTCCGCTGGGTCGCCCCGGCGGACCTCGACAAGTTGGACATCCACCCGTCAATGCGGCTCCGTATCACCCACGGGCTTGATGCAGCCCGGAGCGCGCCCTACATCGGCTGAGTGGACTCCTGAGCTGCTCCAAGTCGGCCCTGCACCCTCTGCACGGACCCGTGGATTTCGGGGGCGGCTCGCTGGATGAAGCGGCCCACGATGGTGTCAGGCCCGTACCGGCCGACGATCTCGTTGACGCGGTCTCCCGCGGTGGTGTGTCCACCATCCGGGGTGGTCGTCATGTCACAGAACACCAGTGCATCCACGAGAGCTGGCCGCTCCAGCTCGAATTCGCTCTCCAGCTCCCCGCGGAGCCCACGCTCCTCAGCTTCAAGCAGGGCGTAGGAGTGATGGGCGACCAGCCGGACGACACGCTCGTCCAGCCCTTCCTGGTCCCGGAGGAACCGGGCGCCGTCGAGAGGGTGGAAGCCGGTCGACGCGATGAGGGGTGAGTAGCCGACGTCGTGCAGGACGGCTGCGGCCTCCATGAGCGCGGCGTCCTCGCCGAGAATGGTCCGGAGCTCGCGGGCACGTCCGGAGACCCCGAGGGAGTGCGCCCAGCGGCGCGGCAGCGGCTCAGCCAGCAGGGATTCAGCGAGTCCGTATGCCCGCTCCGTAAGGTCCATGGTTGCCAAGGCTACGAGCCTCCTGCTCCGGGTGGGAGGGCCCGTACCTGCCGACGACGGCTCGGGCCCATCTCGATAAGGCCCTTGCCCTCCATCTGAGCAATGGCCGTGCGTACGGCGGTACGAGACACGCCGAACCTCGCACACAGCTCGCTTTCGGACGGGAAGGTGTCACCCATCGCCGTGCCCTCGGCGCGGAGCAGGTCCGTCACACGCTCCACCAGCGGCCGGCGGTCGCCCGTACCGGCCACGTACCACCCGGCACCCTGGACCGACTCGATGACGCCGTCGGCCTTGAGTGCCTTGAGCGCGCGCCCGATGGTCGTCCGACCGACGCCGTACGTACGCATCAGCTCGGCCTCGGACGGCAGTACCTCCCTGATCTTCCCCTGCTCAATCTTCTGTCGCAGAGACTCGGAGATCTGCAAGTACGTACCTCGCGGACTGGCCTGCGGCACTCGACTCCCCTTCCTTGACGTCGCCACCGGGGAATCGGTAGCGTCTCGCCGCTTTCAGCATCGCATGCGTTCAAGCCGTTCCGAAGACCGTGCTGCCAGTTCCACCCGTGCCACGTGCACGTGGCATAAGAATCCCGTTGTCAGGAAGCCAAGGAGCCCCCGGTCTCACAGCAACAGGAACGGGAACGGCGACAGTGAACGGGCGGCCTTCTTCATCCCACTTCAAACCGCGAGCCATAGATGCCTCCAATTGCTCCTTAGCTTTCGATTCAAGGAACTCCGAGTTATCCGGCGGGATGGCGGCAATGATCAACTTCAGTGCAGATTCATGGAGATACCAGCGCACGCGACCACCAGGAAAGATCCCCATTATCGCCATCGCTGAAGCTGGCGGGTTTTCTGGCCAGAGCTGGCTATCTACCCACTTGCAGGCCCTTCGATAGTCGGGCCACTTGGAGAGCAGAGCATCCAGCGCTCCAACCAGTTCGACCGCATTCACTCCATTGAGCGCTTCAATCCGCGAAGCAAGTGTCATGAAATAGGACACCCCTTCAGGGAAAGCCATAATAGCTAGCTCCAGGGATGGTCCCATACGGTGCACGACTTCACCCCCCGTCGGCCGGACCGTCCCAAGCACTCCGCCTGTACTGCCATGCGTTACCTGGGAAAACAGCCTGTAAGTGTCGTAGTCGCCGTGCAGGTCGAAAAGTCGAGCGCGAGAGTACAAGTCCAGACGCGCCCAATCTCCGACGAACTTGGAGCTGTGTGCAGCGAGCATGTCCTGGTAAAGTTTCGCGCTATCTCTGCCCAATTTGTTCAGGTGATGCTCTTCCTTTTTCTTCTCCGTTCCATCCAGCATTCCGAGCCATTTCCGCGATTTCGCAAGAATCTGATGCGTAACGGCTTGATGGCCTAGATACCTGTCCGCAGCCGCCGGGTCATTCGAAACGAAGCAGTAGTTAACTAGATGTTCGTACAGTGAGCGAGCTGCCCTTATTGCACTTCTGCCATCACCTCCCCAAAGGTGTGCGAGAAGCAGCGTGAAGTCGTTCAAGGCGTGATTAAATATCACGGAACAGGCTTTATTTTCAGCTTGAGCCCAATATGACCGAGTGAACGTGTGCAGTGCCACGTTCAAAGCTGCACGTTCTTCAGCGAGCGGGAGCAGGGCGCGGAGCAGAGCCAGCTCCATCTCGTTGCCTACGGATACCCCAGAGCGCTTCGATGGAGGCGTAGAGAGATCAACGCGCCTGAAAAGATCCACGACGGACCCCCGAACTTACAAGCATGGATGGGTCATGTAGCCAGAGGCTGTGGGGAAGTGATGGTACTCAGCCCGGCTGACATCGAATAGTGATCTGCGGTGAGCCCTGTGCTGCCAAGGCCTCCTTGACGGACGGACTGGCATCGACGTGGTGCCCCCTCAATCGACAAACGCCATGCCAGAAGCGCTCCCCCTGACGCCATGCGATCCGTCGTGCTTCCTGTCTGCCTGCCTCAAGCCTTCCCCCGTCAGTGCTGTGGCGGGACGATGCCGGCGTCCGCATGGCCGACGCGAGGAAGGCAGGTACGAGGCATGACCCAGCCGACGTGTGGAGCCCGGAACCAGAGCGGGGGCCGCTGCAAGAACAAGGCGATCAAGGGGAGCGGCCAGTGCGCAAAGCACCAGGGACGCTGGACTGCGCGCGGCTTAGCTCAACAGCAGGAGAAGGATGCCGCATCGAAGTTACGGCGGCTCCGGAAGAAGAAGTGACGACTACTGCGGCACCCTGGTCGCACGACCCGGCACACTGGCCCTTACGGTCCGAGAGTGGGGTCGCGCTGTGCTAACGGAGCCAACGCCGGCCGGTGTCTGGGGCCGTGCGGAGTACTCCCTGGGCGGCGGAGACGAATGCAGCTCGCCGAGGGCCGGTCTGCCCCATGGCCTCCCAGTAGGGCTCCAGGTTGTCCCTGTTGCCTTCGGTGTACTGGGTGACGATCCCTACGATCAGGGCGTCCACAGTGGCGAGCATCGCGGACACCGCATCCTCAACTTCCTCCGGGCCCAGCATCTGCACACGCTCCGCAGCCGCCCGAAGGGGCTCCTGCTCCTTGTGCATTGTTGTCGCGGCCATGTCGCCGAGCTCTTCCATGCTCTCGTCCATGGAACCGATCCACCTGTCGGATTCATCGGTCAGGATCCTGTCTTCGAACTTGGGAATCCCCTCGTCCCAGGCCGCGATGAAGCGGACGTACGCCTCCTGGCGCTGGCCGCGAAGCCACTGCCCGTGCTCAATTTGCGCCTGATCGCGGACCTGCCGCCGGCCGATGAACAGGCCGCACAGCACACCGACCAACGCGATGGCCGCCGCGACGACCATCCCCCACCCTTCAGTCATAGGCGGCATCATGCCGCACGAACCGCCTCGGTCTCAGTTCTGGTCTCGATCTCACTCAGTTCTGGGCGCGTCCACCAATGTTCGCTAGCAGCTGTCTAGCCCGTTGACCTGTGGAGCACCATCCAACGCGGGTGCTGGTGGACACCTCCGGATCAAGATCGGACAACTCGTAATGCGTAGGTCTCGGGTTCGAATCCCGAAGGCGGCTCTGTAGAAGCCCCAGGACTCACTCGCCGTGACCTGGGGCTTTTGCTATTCCCGAAGTCGGTCGGCGCGCGTGGTGGCCGAGGTTCGAGACCCCGTGCGTGAGCGGAGCAGTTGTCGGCCTTTGCGGGCCTCGCCCTCCTCGGACTTGCGCTGCGGGCGCCAACTTGTCAGTGGCCTCAGTGGCGCTCTTGCCGACGTGAGGGAGGTTGCTCTGGTGGGCATCGCGCGTGATCCGGTTGCCGCTGTGCCCGAGCGTGTCGGACGCGATCTTGACGTCGATGTCGGCGGCCACCATGAGCACGCGGCCCTCGTGCACCACGATGGCCGCAGCGATGCCCGGTCGCCCCTCAACGTTCTGCTGCGTCACGTCCCTCCCCTACGAGCGGCATGGCCGTCCACTGCCACGGCCGCGGGCCCCGCCGTCCCGTGAGGCGGGGCAACCTCCCCGTACGAGACCGTCGGCCGGGAGGGGTACGATGAACATCGGCCGCACGGGCGTGTTCTTGGTCACACTTGAATCTCATCCGTGCGGCCACCTTTGTGTCCCGGTGACGGCCCACTCACCCGGGGAAAGTCAGGCGAGGTCAGAGGTGCCACGGGCCTAGAATGGCCGTCGTGACCGACAACACTCCACAGAGCCCCAACAGCGGGCCGACGCCTACCCATGAGCTGCCGACCCAGTACGCGCCGGCCGAGGTAGAGGGGGCGCTGTACGAGCGTTGGGTAGAGCGCGGGTACTTCGAGGCCGACGCGAAGAGCGAGAAGCCGGCGTACACGATCGTCATCCCGCCGCCGAACGTCACCGGCTCACTTCACCTGGGCCACGCCTTCGAGCACACGCTGATCGACGCCCTCACCCGCCGCAAGCGCATGCAGGGCTACGAGACGCTGTGGCAGCCCGGCATGGACCACGCGGGCATCGCGACCCAGAACGTCGTCGAGCGCGAGCTCGCCAAGGAGGGCAAGTCCCGCCACGACCTGGGCCGCGAAGCCTTCGTCGAGCGCGTGTGGGAGTGGAAGGCCGAGTCCGGCGGGCAGATCGCCGGCCAGATGCGGCGCCTCGGCGAGGGACTGGCGTGGAGCCGGGACCGCTTCACCATGGACGAGGGCCTGTCCCGCGCCGTCCAGACCGTCTTCAAGAAGATGTTCGATGACGGGCTGATCTACCGCGCCGAGCGCATCATCAACTGGTGCCCCCGCTGTCTGACGGCCATCTCCGACATCGAGGTCGACTACCAGGACGACGACGGCGAGCTCGTCTCCATGAAGTACGGCGAGGGCGAGGACACCATCGTCGTCGCCACGACCCGCGCGGAGACGATGCTCGGCGACACCGCCGTCGCCGTCCACCCCGACGACGAGCGCTACGCCCGCCTGATCGGGAAGCAGATCAAGCTGCCGTTGACCGACCGCACCATTCCGGTCGTCGCCGACACGCACGTCGACCCGGAGTTCGGCACCGGCGCCGTCAAGGTGACCCCGGCGCACGATCCGAACGACTTCGCCATCGGCCAGCGCCACAACCTCGAATCCATCGAGGTTCTCGACGAGCGCGGCATCATCACCGTCCACGGCCCCTTCCAGGGCCTGGACCGCTTCGAGGCACGCTCCGCGATCGTCGCCGCCCTGCGCGCCGAGGGCCGGATCGTCGCCGAGAAGCGCCCCTACGTCCACTCCGTGGGCCACTGCTCGCGCTGCAAGACGACGCTTGAGCCGCGCCTGTCGCTGCAGTGGTGGGTCAAGGTCGAGACGCTGGCCAAGGCCGCCGGTGACGCGGTCCGCGACGGCCGGGTCGACATCCACCCAGCCGACATGTCGCAGCGGTACTTCGACTGGGTCGACAACCTCAACGACTGGTGCATCTCGCGCCAGCTGTGGTGGGGCCACCGCATCCCGGTCTGGCACGGCCCGAACGGCGAACTGGTCTGCGTCGGCCCCGACGAGGAGCCGCCCACGGGTGAGGGCTGGACGCAGGACACCGATGTCCTCGACACGTGGTTCTCGTCCGGCCTGTGGCCGTTCTCCACGCTCGGCTGGCCCGAGCAGACGCCTGACCTGGAGAAGTTCTACCCGAACTCCGTCCTGGTCACTGGCTACGACCTGATGTTCTTCTGGGTCGCCCGGATGATGATGTTCGGTCTGTACGCGATGGACGGCCAGCCGCCGTTCCGCACGATCGCGTTCCACGGCATGGTCCGGGACGAGTTCGGCAAGAAGATGTCGAAGTCGTTCGGGAACACCGTCAACCCGCTGGACTGGATGGACAAGTACGGCTCCGACGCCCTGCGCTTCACCCTGGCCAAGGGCGCCAACCCGGGTGTCGACGTTCCGATCGGCGAGGACTGGGTCCAGGCGTCCCGCAACTTCGCCAACAAGATCTGGAACGCGACGCGCTTCGCGCTCATGAACGGTGCCACGGTCGAGGGCGACCTGCCGCCGGTCGAGCAGCTGTCGGCGACCGACCGCTGGATCCTGTCGCGGCTGAACAAGGTCGTTGCCGAGGCGGATGCGTACTACGAGGACTACCAGTTCGCCAAGCTCGCGGACGCCCTGTACCACTTCGCGTGGGACGAGGTCTTCGACTGGTACGTCGAGCTGTCGAAGACGACGTTCTTCGAGGAGGGCGACCAGGCCAAGGTCTCTGCACGCGTCCTGGGTGAAGTCCTCGACGTCACCCTGCGGCTGCTCCACCCAATCGTCCCGTTCGTCACCGACACCCTGTGGACCACGCTCACGGGCGGCGAGTCGGTCGTCATCGCCGAGTGGCCGAAGGACTCCGGGTTCCGCGACAAGGCCGCGGAGCAGGAGATCGAGCTGGTCCAGCAGGTCGTCACCGAGGTCCGCCGGTTCCGTTCCGACCAGGGCCTGCAGCCGGGCCAGAAGGTCCCGGCCCGCCTGGAGCTCGACGGCACGGCGCTGGCCCCGCACGAGGCGGCCATCCGGCAGGTGCTGCGTCTCCAGCCGGAGGGCGAGGGCTTCGCCGCCACCGCCTCCCTGCCGGTGGCCGGCGCCACGGTCTCGCTCGACCTGTCGGGCACCATCGACGTGGCGGCCGAGCGCAAGCGGCTGAGCAAGGACCTGGCCGCCGCCGAGAAGGAGAAGCAGCAGGCGGAGGCCAAGCTCGGGAACGAGGCGTTCATCGCCAAGGCCCCCGACAACGTCGTGGACAAGATCAAGGGCCGGCTCGCCAAGGCCGAGTCGGACATCGCCCGGCTCCAGGCCCAGCTGGACAAGCTGCCGCCGCAGTAGGCGTCGGAACACGCCGAGGGGGCCCAGACCACGTGGTCTGGGCCCCCTTCGGGTTCTTCGGCCTCGGACACCCTCTGACCCGGGCTCTCGGCGGTGAGGCCTACGGAATGCGCAGCGTCTCGTACGGGCTCGACAGAGAGAACTCGCGTTGCTCGGCGACGATCTGGGCCTGGTGGAGATCGAACTTCGCCATGTGCAGGAGGTCGTCGAGGCGCGTCGGCTTCTGACCCAGCAGGTCGAGGGCGATCTCGGCAGCCCCGTCTCTCCGGTTCAGTCGGTCCTGGAAGAAGTCCAGGTTCTTCTCGACGACGAGGAGAGTCATGTCGAGCTCCGAGATCTCCGCATCGGACACTCGATCGCACCGAGAGTGCACTCGGTACTCGTAGAAGGGACCGGCGACGCAGTGGATGTTGTTGCCCGCCCCTCGCCTGTACCGGCTGGCCAGCAGGTTGACCGCGAAAGCCCAGTCACCCCACTTGAGTACCTTCGGGTCGTACAGCCCGCATTCGAGAGCGTCTGCCCGCCGGCAGACTATCGACGTCGGAACGTGGTGCTTGCGCGCCACCAGATCCTCGCGGCACGGGTACGAGGAGATGGTGAACCCCTCGAAGGCGCCGATCATCCACGACATCGTGTGCACGAAGGTCGTATCGGCATCGGACTCGAGGGCCTCCACCGCCCTGTCCGGGTAGGACCCTTCCCTGAGGAGATGCGGGTCGGTGGCCAGCCGGTCGTCGGCGTCCACCTGCATCACGTACTCCATCCGCGCGGCTGATCTCGCCGCTGCCGATGGGATCGCTCATCGAGGCGGACTGGTCCACGAGGAAGAGGAAGCAGCCGGGATTGGTGCGGCTGATTTCGGCGGTGTACGGCATCTCGGCGACCCGGCTCCTCTTGCGCGACGGGGGACCGAGCGTCACGACATTGGGCGCGCGAGAACCTGACCCCCCAGGGAGGTCGGTCGTAGCGGCACCGTGCTGCTCAGTGAGCGGAATTGGAGGGGAGTGATCGGCCGCCGTCCCCTCTCCCACACAGCGCGACGGCCGTCCTGCGCCGTCAGCCGCTGGGTCGGCCCGAAGCGCGCACGCCGACCGTTCTGTCGTCCAGCTTGCCGGACGAGCCGAGACAGTAGGCTGAGCTCAGCGGGATCGGGTCCGCCCGCATGGTGTCCGGGAGGTGCGTCATGACTGCCGAGATGGTAGCCCCTGCGTGGATGCACGAGCAGATCACGGCGGAGCAGTACGACTCCTGGTCCGACGAGCAGTGTGCGGGAATCGAGATCGTGGACGGGATGGTCGTTGTGAGTCCCAGTGCGTCCAAGCGTCACAACCGGCTGGCTCGGATCCTGGCGAATGCGTTGGAGGCTGCTGCGGGGCCGGACTGGAACGCCGATACGGACTTTGATGTCCGACTTCAGGACGTCCCACTCACCAATCGCCGTCCGGATGTCGTTGTGTATCGCGCGGACACGATCGACATCACGCCCACCCGTCCGGAGCATGTGCTGTTGGTGGTGGAGGTCGTCTCACCGGGGTCGGAGACCACCGACCGGATCGTGAAGGTGGACCAGTACGCCAAATCCGGCATTGCCTTCTACTGGCGGATCGAGCAGGCCGCGACAGGTGTGCCCCTGATGTACACCTATGTTCTAGACCCCGCGACCAGGACCTACCGAGACGGGGACGTGTTCACCGGTCTCGTCAAGGTTTCGGCTCCCTTCCCGCTGGAAGTCGACCTCGGCCAGATCTGACCCCACGCTGGGTGCCATCGCGCATGATCCCGTCGTCGCCTTCTGCGGGAGGCCCGACTTGGGTGACTCGTAATGCGTAGGTCTCGGGTTCGAATCCCGAAGGCGGCTCTGTAGAAGCCCCAGGACTCACTCGCCGTGACCTGGGGCTTTTGCTATTTCCGGGGAGTGAGCCTGGGGTGGGCCCGGTCGCCGGGGCGCGGGGGTGGGGTCTAGCGTGGAAAGGCTGGACCTGGGCGTCGCATGGCAGGAGGCCGGCATGACGACACGGTTGCGCAGAGCGGCGGTCGGAGTGGCCGCGGTGGGGATGGTGCTGGTTCCCCTGGGGGCCGGGGCGGGGTACGCGCTGGATGAGCCGACACCGCCCGGTGCCTCGGCTTCGGCCTCCGTCGCGGCCGACGGGGACTTCGCTCGGCTCACGCCCGCCGTGACGCGGCAGTTGGACGAAGCCATCCAGAAAGTGATGAGCGAGGCCCAAGTGCCCGGGGTGATCGTGTTGCTCTCGGCCCCCGGCAAGGGCACGTACGTGCGGAGCTTCGGGGTCGCCGACAAGGCGACCGGTCGGCCGATGGCCCCGGATCTGAACATGCGCATCGGCAGTGAGACCAAGACCTTCACCGTGACCGCCCTGCTCCAGTTGGTCGACCAGGGCAAGGTCGGGCTGGACGACCCCATCGGCAGGTACGTGGACGGGGTGCCCAACGGGGACCGGATCACCCTGCGCGAGCTCGCGGGGATGCGGAGCGGGCTGTTCAACTACTCCGAGGACGAAGGGTTCTTCAAGGCCCTGACGAGCAACCCCCGACGGCCCTTCACCCCGCATGAGTTGCTCGCGTACTCCTTCAAGCACCCCGTGCTGTTCGAGCCCAACGCGAAGTTCTACTACTGCAACACCAACCTGATCCTGTTGGGGCTGGTGGTGGAGAAGGTCAGCGGGCAGAAGCTCTCCGACTACGTCAACGAGAAGGTGGTCGCGCCCGCGGGCCTGCGCCACACGCTCTTCCCCGTCGGCGCGGAGTTCCCGAACCCGCACGCGCAGGGCTACACGAACCAGACCGCCAGCGGGAAGATCGAGGACGCGGCCGACTGGAACCCCTCCTGGGGCTGGGCCGCCGGGGCGATGATCTCCGATCTCGATGACCTGAAGACCTGGGCGAAGGTCCTGGCCACGGGCACGCTGCTGAAGCCCGCCACCCAGGCCCAGCGCCTGAAGGTCATCGATGCGCTGCCCGGCACCGGCTATGGCCTGGGCATCTTCAACGTCCAGGGCTGGATCGGCCACAACGGCTCACTGCCCGGCTACGAGTCGCTGACCGTCTACATGCCGCAGTCGAAGGCCACGATGGTGGTCCTGCTGAACACGGACATCTCCTACAAGGGCTCCGAGCCCAGCACCCTGTTCGGTGAGGCGATCACAAAGATCGTGACTCCGGATCACGTCTTCAGCCTGCCGGCCCAGGCCGTCACCGGCAAATAGCCATTCAGTTGTGGTGCGCGTCGCCGGTGAGGGCGATGTCGAGGACGCGGCCGCCGCATCGGCACCGGGCGGGCGCTGCTGCGCGAGGTGCTGCGCCGGGCCCGGGAGGCCGGGGTGGCCGGGGTGCAGCTGGACACCGCGTACGACAACCACATCGCGCAGGGGCTGTACGCGGCGGAGGGCTTCGAGCGGGAGGAGTTCCACCTCTACTTCCATTGCCTCGCCTGACGCCGGTCCCGATTTCCCTGCGGCAGGCGTGAAACATTCCTGCACCGCCGTCGCGTCTGTGGGGTGAGACGGACGCGCGAGGGGGAGTGCATGCGGCAGGGGCGCAGAGACGGGTTCCGTGAATTCGCGGCGGGCCGGTCGGGACACCTGTATCGGTCGGCCTGTCTGCTGACGAGCGGGGACACCCATCTCGCGGAGGACTTGGTGCAGGAGACCCTGGGGCGGATGTACCTGCTCTGGGGGCGGATCTCGCGCATCGACAACCCGCCCGCGTACGCGCAGACGGTGCTCGTACGGGCCTTCCTGACGCACCAGCGGCGCAGGTCGGCCGGGGAGCGCCCGGTCGGGGAGCTGCCCGAGTCGGGCGCGGCGGCGCCCGGCGGCGCCGATCCGGCGCTGCGGCTCACGCTGCTGGAGGCGCTCGGGCGGCTGTCGCCCAAGGACCGGGCGGTGCTCGTGCTGCGGTACTGGGAGGACCGCAGTGTGGAGGAGACCGCTGATGCGATGAACGCCAGCTCGGCGGCGGTCCGCACCCGCACCACGCGGGCGCTGGCCCGGCTGCGAAACCAACTAGGCGGTTCCTTGGCCGAGTTCGCGGGCCGCTGAGGGCCTTCGCCTGTCCCCTGTCCCTGTCCCTGTCCCCAGCTTCCTTCGGCCCCCCTTGCGGCCCCTCGTACGTCACTCACCCTCACCTCACTAATCGGTGGAAGGTCTGGTTCCGCATGCCTTTTGAAGATGAGCTCAGCACGGCCCTGCGGCGCGCGGGAGACGGTTTCACGACCGACCAGCACGCCCTCGTGAGCGCCGGTGAACAGCGCGGACGGCGGCTGGTGGCGCGCCGCCGGGCCGTCGTGCTCGGTGGATCGGTGCTGTCCCTGGCCGTGATCGGAGCCGGTGGCGCGTACACCGGCGGCCTGTTCGACGGTGCGGGCGCCGCCGGCCGGGTCCGCGTCGCTGCGCCTCCGGCGCTGCCGACCCCCTCGCCGGGAGGGAAGCGGACCGGCAGCGGGGCCGTCTCCGCCGATCAGCTGATCGGTGTGCTCAAGCAGCTGTTGCCGGGCGGGCAGGTGTCCGGGACGCAGGCGCGCGGCACGGGCGATGCCATGGGGCCGATGGTCTCCGGGATCTACGACGACGGGAAGGGTCAAGCGGCCATCGGCGTCGGCCTCTCCCGGACCGACCCGTCCGGCCGGGGCGCCGGGGATGCGCTGAAGTGCCCCGACAAGAGCTTCGTCGAGTACGACGACTGTGCGGTCGAGACGCTGGCGGACGGTTCGAAGCTCTCGCTCTTCCAGGGCTACGAGTACCCCGACCGCCGTGAACCCACGAGGGTGTGGCGGGCCACGCTGGTGACCCGGGAGGGCTTCCAGGTCGACGTACAGGAGTGGAATGCCCCGGCGGAGAAGGGCGCGGAGGTCTCGCGGACCAGTCCGCCGCTGACTCCGGCGCAGCTGAAGGCGTTCGCGACCTCGCCGCTGTGGCGCCCGGCGCTGAACGACCTGCCGGCCGCCCAGCCGGAGTCCGCCGGTCCGGTGCCCGTGATGACGGACGCGGCCGGGGTACTGGAGTCCCTGCTTCCGAAAACCGGGATCACGGTCGCCAGTAAGGGCGGCGAGGGGGACTACGGCAATCTCGTGCTCGACGACGGCCAGGGCAAGTCGCTCGTCCAGGTCAACGTGCAGACCGGCATGGGCGATGCGCTCCGGGGCTCCTTCGGCGCCGGGGCCACCACGCTGCCCGACGGCACCCAGGTGAAGTCGGAGGCGAAGGCCGGGGAGAAGGGCGGTGCGGGCGTGGTCTGGTGGAGCGTCGACGTGCTGCGGCCGGACGGGCGGCGCGTGGTGCTCTCCGCCTTCAACACCGGCAACCAGAACAAGCCCGCGACCCGGGAGGAACCGGTCCTGACGATGGAGCAGCTCAAGCAGATCGCGCTCGACCCGAAGTGGCTCGGCTGAGCGGGCGCCGCCGTGGCTGCTACTTGGCGTCGGCGTAGCACTCCACGATCGCCGTGGTGAACGGGAAGCGGACCGGGGTGTCGCCGAAGGCGATCCGGCCGGCCCGGTCGCCGGCGGCGCGGATCGCCTGAGCGACGGCCTCGGCCTCCTCGGCCGGGCAGTGCACGATCACCTCGTCGTGCTGGAAGAACACCAGCTCGGCCCGCATCCCGGCGGCGGCGATGGCCTGCCGGAGGGCCGCGAGCAGCAGTAGGGCCCAGTCGGCGGCGCTGCCCTGGACGACGAAGTTGCGGGTGAACCGGCCGCGGGCCCGGGTGTTGGTGGAGGCGTAGCTCGGCGTCCAGCCGTCCTCCCGGTCCTGCGGGATGCCGGCTTCACCGTCCTCGTCGGTGCCGACCGGCGGCGGGCAGGTACGGCCGAGCCAGGTCCGTACGAGGCGCCCTTCCTCACCGGCCCTCGCCGCTTCGTCGACGTACGCGACGGCCCGGGGGAAGCGGCGGCGCAGCGCGGCGAGGTTCTTCAGACCGTCGCCGGAGGTCTGCCCGTACACGGCTCCGAGCACGGCGAGCTTGGCCATGTCGCGGTCGCCGGAGAAGCCGTGGCGGGAGATGGCCGTGTAGAGGTCCTCCGGGCGCCCGGCCACGTCCATGAAGGCGGGGTCGCGGGAGATCGCCGCCAGGACGCGGGGCTCCATCTGGTCGGCGTCGGCGACGACGAGCCGCCATCCCGGGTCGGCGACCACGGCCCTGCGGATCACCTTCGGGATCTGTAGGGCCCCGCCGCCGTTGGTGACCCAGCGGCCGGTGAGGGTGCCGCCGGGGACGAACTCGGGGCGGAAGCGGCCGTCGTGCACCCAGTCCTGGAGCCAGCTCCAGCCGTGTGCGGTGTAGATCCGGTAGAGCTTCTTGTACGCGAGGAGCGGCTTCACGGCGGGGTGGTCGAGCTCTTGGATCGCCCAGCGGCGGGTGGACGTCAGCCGGATTCCGGCCTCGGCGAAGGCCTTGATGACGTCGGCGGGCAGTTCGGGGCGCACGCGCCGGCCGAACGCGGCGGAGATCTCGTCGGCCAGCTCGGCGAGGCGGCGGGGTTCGCCGCCGCCGGCGTAGCGCTCGCCGAGCAGCTCGGTGAGCAGCGTGCGGTGGACGTCGGCACGCCACGGGAGGCCCGCGCGATGCATTTCGGCGGCGACGAGGAAGGCGGCGGACTCGGCGGCGGTGAGCAGGCGCATCCGGCCGGGGTGGGCGGTGGCGGCGTGGCGCTGCGCCTGGTCCTCGTGGACGGCGACGAGCGCGTCCAGCGGCAGTGGGGCGGGCTGCGGGTCGAAGAGGGAGTCCTGTGCGCCGGGCGTGGCGGAGCGCTGCGGCGGATCGGGGGGTACGGGCGCCCCGGTGAGCCGGGCCCAGGCGGCGGCGGCCGAGCGGGGTTCACCGGAGCGGCCCTCGTGGGCGAGGAGGAGTACCTCGGCGGCCTCGATGTCGTGGCAGCGCTCGACACGGGCACCGGCGGCGAGCAGGCGGGGGTAAACGGCGGCGGTGGAGCGCCAGATCCAGCGGGTGGCGGGGGGCGCGGCGCGGATCGCGTCGGCGGGGTCGCGGACGGTGATGCGGCTGCCGGCGGCGGGCGTGAGGGGCATGGCGTGCCAGCACCCGTCGCCGCCGTCGGCGAGGGCCCAATGGGGGGTGCGGTCGCTCATGGATGCGAGTGTCCCACCAGGGGCTGACATCCAGCCGACCAGGCACTCCGCGCGCTGCGGAGGGTGGGGCGGGGGTGGGGTTGCCGCTGCGCGGGACCTTCTCCCCGCCCTTTCACCGTTTCCCCCGGGCCGCTGCCCGGACCGTGCCGGGGGCTCCGCCCGCGAGCCGCGAGCGCCTCAGACGCCGGCGGGCTGGATGTGCCGGGCGGAGGGCAGCGAGGGTGAGGGCGGGCGGGCAGGGCCCCGCAGGGGTGGGGGTGCCGGGCGGAGCTGCGCCCCGGGCCGTACGCGCAGACGTGGTCGGTGGGGGTGGGAGGGGGCGTGCCAAGCTGAGGGGGTGAGAGAGATTGTCGATCGTGCCTGTGAAGCCGCCCTCTACAACGAGGGCGATGCCGGACTGGACGCCGGTGCCTCGGTGCTCGTCGGCGACGGTGGGCAGTGGGGCGCGGTCGGGCGGGAGCTGCTGGCGCGCGGGGCGACGTACGTACGGCAGGCCTGGGAGCGGGGGTGGCAGCCCGCCGACGTGCTCCGGCTGGTGGGCCGGGACCTCGGGGAGCGGCACCTGCGGATCACCCGCGACCTGATCGCCGGCGAGACGCGCCGGTACGCCAGGCTGCCCGAGCGGTGGACCGACGCCGAGGTGTGGTGGGCCGACGACGCGGAGTACGGCGAACGGCTCGCGCAGCGGGAGAGGACGGACCGGTTCACGCTGGCGACCGCCGTGCTGGAGGTGTTCCGGCTGCTGATCCGGCTGCCGTCCATCGAACCGGTGGGTCCGGTTCCCGGCGACCCGACCGCCGACGCCCTGGAGCACGCGCACATCGAACCCCGGATGCTGGGCCGGATCCGCGCCCTGCTCGCGAAGGCCGAGGCGACCACCTTCCCGGAGGAGGCGGAGGCGCTCAGCGCCAAGGCCCAGGAGCTGATGGCCCGGCACACCGTCGACGAGGCCCTGCTCGCGGCGAGCGGCAAGGGGCCGGCCCAGGTTCCCGGGGCATGCCGGATCGGGGTCGAGGCACCGTACGAGGAGGCCAAGGCGGTGCTGCTCGACGCGGTGGCCACCGCGAACCGCTGCCGGGCGGTGTGGAACGGCGCCTTCGAGTTCTCCACCGTGGTGGGGTTCGAGAGCGACCTGGAGGCCGTGGAACTGCTCTACACCTCGTTGCTCGTGCAGGGCACGGCCGCCATGACCCGGGCCGAGGCCGCGCAGCGCTCCGGCGGGCGCAAGCGGACCAAGACGTTTCGTCAGTCCTTCCTGCTCGCGTACGCCAGCCGGCTCGGCCAGCGCCTCGCCGAGACCGCAGAGCACACCGCGGCCGAGACCCCCGACTACCTGCCTGCCCTGCTGGCCCGGGACGTCGCCGTCACCTCCCGCGCGGACGAGATGTTCCCCCGCACCACGACCACCCGACTGCGCGGGGCCACCGACCACGCGGGTTGGGAGGACGGTACGGCCGCCGCCGACCGCGCCCACATGGGTGGCAAGCGCCGCCCGCTGCCGCGCTAGAGGCCGATCCGGACCTGATCTGGACCTGATCTGGACCTAATCCGGCCCTTATCCGGCGCTGATCCGGACCTGATTCACCCTGTTTCGCCCCTGACAGTGATCAAGGGAGCACCCTCCGCGTGCACGTGCATCTGCCCATGCAGGCGCTTATGAACACAGCTATGATCCGGTGCAGTTGACATCTGCACTATCGGGGGCTTCCTGTGGACCACGCGTACAACGGGATGGCAGCTGCAGAACTCGACGGGGTGACCTGGCAGAAGAGCAGACACAGCAACTCGCAAGGTTCCTGTGTGGAGTTCGCCAAACTGCCGGGTGGTGCTGTCGCCGTGCGCAACTCGCGTTTTCCGGACGGACCGGCGCTCGTCTACACGCCGGCCGAGATAGAGGCGCTGCTGCTCGGCGTCAAGGACGGCGAGTTCGACCACTTGATCGTCTGAAGGAACGGCGCACTGATCAAGCCATGCACGTGCACTGGCCGGGAGTGATCGAAATGATCAATCCCGGCCAGTCGTCGTATTTCTGACGGGTCCGTACGCGGTACGGCGCTCCTACTCGTGGAGCATGAACAGCGCCCAGACCACCTTGCCGGTCAGCCGTCCCGCGAGCGGGTGCCAGCCCCAGCTGTCGCTGTACGAGTCCACGAGGAACAGCCCGCGCCCCGACTCCAGGTCGCAGTTCTCCTGAGTGCGCTCCGGTGCGAACGATCCGCCCGGTCGGTCCTCGCTGGGGTCCCGCACCGCGCACACCAGTCGGGTGCTCCACCGCATCAGGTGCAGCCGTACCGCCGCCTCGGGCTCGCCCGCCCCACCCACCGCAGGCCGGGTGTCGTCCGGCAGGGCATGGCGCAGCGCGTTGGTGACGAGTTCGGAGACGACCAGGGCCACGTCGTCGAAACGGTCGTCGAGGCCCCATTGGGACAGCGTCGAGCGAGTGAACGAACGGGCGCCCCGCACCGCCTCGAAGCGGGCGGGCAGAGCGCAGGATGCGGACCCGGAGACAGCCGTGGGGTCGACCGGGGGCAGCCCCTGCCGTAACGGCTCGAGCATGGTCGATCCATTCGTCCCCATGCGAGGCACTCCCGGGATTCGCGGGCGGAGCGGCGGCTCCGTCCAGAAAGAACTGCGGGGTGGGTCCGGCGCCGGCGCGAAGAGCACGCAGGTGCGCGGCACCATCGTTCCGAATGCAGAAGCTGGATGCAAGGGCAGATGCACGTGCACGCGCCGGACCTGTCCACTCCCGTGATGGTTCTTGCTCATTTCTTCCTACGCATCCTGACGGACTTCTTTTACGGCGGCCCGGATTCCGTTACAGAACGAGTACGGACCGATGCGTTTTGGTGGCAGACTGCGGGCCTTGGGGTGCGGGGGCCCCGGCGACGCACACCACGCGCAGACCACGCGTAACCATGGCGATGGGGAGGGCAGGACTAGTGACCGCAGAAGCAAGCGGTTCTGTGGTGCGCCGTATCCTCCTGGGCTCTCAGCTCAGGCGACTCCGAGAATCCCGCGGCATCACCCGTGAGGCGGCCGGCTACTCGATCCGCGCATCAGAATCGAAGATCAGCCGCTTGGAGTTGGGAAGGGTGAGCTTCAAGGCCAGGGACGTGGAGGACCTCCTCACGCTCTACGGAGTCACGGACGGCGCGGAGCGGGAGTCCCTGCTGGGGCTGGTCCGCGAGGCCAACGCGGCAGGCTGGTGGCACAGTTACGGCGACGTGCTGCCTGGATGGTTCCAGACGTACATCGGTCTGGAGGGCGCGGCCTCGCTCATCCGGATCTACGAAGTCCAGTTCGTCCACGGCCTGTTGCAGACGGAGGCCTACGCCCAGGCCGTCGTCAGCCGCGGCATGCCCGGAGCCACCCAGGCCGAGATCGACCGCCGCGTCGCGCTGCGCCTGGAGCGCCAGAAGGTGCTCGTCTCCGAGAGTGCCCCGGTCTTCCACGCCGTGCTGGACGAGGCCGCGCTGCGTCGCCCGTACGGCGACCGCGAGGTCATGCGCGGTCAGTTGGAGCACCTCATCGAGGTCTCCCAGCGGCCCAACGTGCAGCTCCAGGTGATGCCGTTCTCCTTCGGTGGCCATGCCGGCGAGAGCGGAGCGTTCACCCTGCTGCGCTTCCCGGAGTCCGACCTCCAGGACATCGTCTATCTGGAACAGCTCACCAGTGCCCTCTACCTGGACAAACACGAGGAAGTGGCTCAGTACGAGCGGGCGATGGAGCGGCTCCAGGCCGACTGCCCCGACCCCGACCGCACCCGGGATCTTCTCCGCGGACTACTCCAACTGTCTTGATTCGCACGTACTATGACGTCAGATCAGTGCATGATGACCGATCGGTCTCCGGTGCAGCGCACGGGTGCGCGCTCGCAGTAAGGGATGGCATGTCCATATTCGACGACCTGGCTCACCAGTACATCGACGGCGAATGGCTGGCCGGCACCGGTTCGTGGGACATCATCGACGTCAACCCGTACAACGGGGAGAAGCTCGCGGCCATCACGGTGGCCACCGTCGAGCAGGTGGACCGGGCCTACCGCGGCGCCGAGCGCGCCCAGCGGGAGTGGGCCACCACCAGCCCGTACGCCAGACGTGCCGTCCTGGAACGCGCCCTGCGGATCATCGAGGAGCGCGACAAGGAGATCGTCGAGGCGATGATCGACGAGCTCGGTGGGACCCGTCCCAAGGCCGAGTACGAGGTCCACCTCGCCAAGGAGTTCATCCGCGAGTCGATCCAGCTGGCCGTCCGCCCCGAGGGTCGGATCATCGCCTCGCCGGTCGAGGGCAAGGAGAACCGGGTCCAGCGCCTCCCGGTCGGCGTCGTCACCGTGATCAGCCCCTTCAACTTCCCGTTCCTGGTCACCCTGAAGTCGGTCGCCCCGGCCCTGGCGCTGGGCAACGCGGTCGTGATCAAGCCGAACCAGAACGCACCCGTGGTCGGCGGCGGGGTCATCGCCAAGATCTTCGAGGACGCGGGTCTGCCGGCCGGACTCCTCAACGTGCTGGTCACCGACATCGCGGAAATAGGCGACGCGCTCCTGACCCACCCCGTCCCGAAGGTCATCTCCTTCGCAGGCTCCGACCGGGTCGGCCGGCACGTCGGGGCCGTGGCCGCACGCCACTTCAAGCGGACGGTCCTGGAACTCAGCGGCAACAGCGCCCTCGTCGTCCTCGACGACGCCGACCTCGACTACGCGGTGGACGCGGCCGTCTTCAGCCGCTTCGTCTACCAGGGCCAGGTCTGCATGGCCGCCAACCGCATCCTCGTGGACGTCAAGATCGCTGAGGAGTTCACCGAGAAGTTCATCGCCCGGGTGCGCGGCCTGAAGACCGGCGACCCCCACGAGGCCGACACCCACATCGGCCCGCTGATCAACTCCTTCCAGGCTGATGCCCTGACCGCGCTCGTGGACCAGGCCGTGGAATCCGGGGCGCAGGCCCTCGTACGGGGATCTACGCGCGGCAACCTGGTGGAGCCGACCGTACTGGCCGGAATCCCCGAGGACTCCCCGCTGCTCGGCCAGGAGATCTTCGGCCCGGTGGCGCTGCTGGTGGTCTTCGACGGCGAGGACGAGGCCGTACGGCTGACCAACGCGACCCCCTACGGTCTGAGCGGGGCCGTGCACACGCGGGACGTGGAGCGCGGTGTCCGGTTCGCTCAGCGCATCGAGACCGGGATGATCCACGTCAACGACTCGACCATCGGGGACGAGCCGCTCGCCGCGTTCGGCGGGGAGAAGGCCTCGGGCCTGGGCCGGCTGAACGGCGAGGCCACGGTGGAGGCCTTCACCACCCAGAAGTGGATCTCGGTCCAGCACGGTCGCACGAGCTTCCCCTTCTGAGCATTCCGTGCGCCGTCATGCCTAGACTCGTGCGAGTCAGCGGCGGGCAGCGTTCCGGGGGAGACCTGAGTTGAGCAACATTCCGGAGACGGGGCGGACGCCCCGGGTCCAGAACCGCCTGGTCATCATCCAGGTGGTCGTCTTCTCGCTGCTGCTCACCCTCGGCGGACGCCTCTGGTACCTGCAGATACGCAACGGCCAGGAGTACACGGACGAGGCGAAGAACAACCACACCCAGCAGGTCGTCCAGCCCGCCGTGCGCGGCTCGATCCTGGATGCCCGCGGGGTGCCGCTCGCGGACAACGAGACGCGGATGGTCGTCTCCGCCAGCCGTACCGACCTGACCAAGATGAAGGACAAGGGCAAGGACGTCCTGACGCGCCTCGCCGGCGTCCTGGGGCTCAAGGCCGAGGACGTGATCAACAGCGTCCGGCTGTGCGACGCCAAGACCCCCAAGCCCTGCTGGAACGGTTCCCCTTACCAGCCGATCCCCGTCACCGACGAGGCGACCACGGACCAGGTCCTGGAGATAAGGGAGCACGCCGAACAGTTCCCCGGCATCACCGCGGAGCCCACCGCCCTGCGCCGTTACCCCGCTCCGGACCGGGCCAACACCTCCCAGGTGCTGGGCTACCTCTCGCCGGTCACCGACGCGGAGATCACCAAGGCGAAGAAGACGGACTCCCCGTACCTGCGCTCCGACCAGGTGGGCCGCTCCGGCCTGGAGCGCACGTACGACAAGGAACTGCGCGGCAAGGCGGGCATCACGCGCTACGAGGTGGACAACCTGGGCCGGGTCATCGGGCAGGCCCAGGCCGACAAGCCCACGCCCGGCTCGAACGTCGTCACCTCGATCGACTCGCGCGTGCAGGCGGTGGCCGAGCGCGAGCTCAACAACGCGATGATCGAAGCCCGCAAGCAGTACGACAAGAACACCCGCAGGAACTACGAGGCCGACTCGGGCGCGGTCGTCGTCATGGAGGCCAAGACCGGCCGCATCGTCGCGATGGCCTCCAACCCGACCTACGACCCGAATGCCTGGGTCGGTGGCATCTCCGCCAAGGACTACGCGGCGCTCACCGACAAGGAGTCCAACTACCCGCTCCTCAACCGCGCGATCCAGGGCCAGGCGGCCCCGGGCTCGATCTTCAAGGTCGTCTCCTCGACGGCCGCGGTGAACGCCGGGTACCCCTTCAACGGGCGGTACGGCTGCCCCAGCTCGTACTCGGTGGGCAGCCAGACCTTCACCAACTTCGAATCGCAGGGCTACGGCGACATCACCATCGGCAGGGCCCTCGAAGTCTCCTGCGACACCGTCTACTACGCCATCGCCGACAAGGAGTGGAAGAAGGACGGCGGGATCAACCCCAAGAAGGACCCGAGCGACTGGTTCTTCAAGACGGCCCACGCGTTCGGGCTGGGCAAGGCGACCGGCGTCGACCTGCCGAACGAGGTGAACGGCCGGGTGCCCGACCGGCAGTGGAAGAAGGACTTCTTCGAGGCGAACAAGGCCGCGTGGTGCCGGGACGGCAAGAAGGACGGCTCGTTCGCCGAGAAGATCGCGTACGAGAACTGCCGCCAGGGCAACCAGTTGCGCGAGGGCGACGCCATCAACTACTCGATCGGCCAGGGCGACACGCTCGTCACCCCGATCCAGATGGCGTCCGTCTACGCGGCCATCGCCAACGGCGGCATGCTGCACCAGCCGAGCGTCGGCAAGGCGATCGTCAGCGCGGACGGCACCTCGGTCAAGGAGATCGCGCCGAAGGAGCAGGGCCGGCTGCCGATGGACGCGGAGCTGCGCGACGACATCGACGGCGCACTCGCCTCGGTGGCCACCACGGGTAGCGCGGCCTGGCGGTTCGGCGGTTGGCCGCAGAAGCAGATCCCGATGCACGCGAAGACGGGTACCGCGGAGGTCCAGGGCAAGCAGACCACCTCGTGGTTCGCCTCGTACACCGAGGACTACTCGATCGTCATGACGATCTCCCAGGGCGGTACCGGCTCCGGGGCCTCGGGGCCGGCGGTGCGCAAGATCTACGAGGCGATGTACGGGCTCGACGAGAAGGGCAACCAGGACCTCTCCAAGGCCCTGCTCCCCAAGCCGCAGACGGCGCTCCCGGCGATCCGCCCCGACGGTACGGCCGAATGACGGCCGGCGCCTGACCGATCAAGGACAGAAGTTGTCCGCAAGCTTCCGTAGCGTGTTTTTTGCCAGCAGGACGGCATGCACGCACGACACACGGAAAAGGCGGTAGATCAGCATGGTCACTCACGTCCCTTCGGAGTCCCACGGCGACGAGCGCGGCGCGCTCCTGTCCTTCGTCGATGCCCAGCGCGGTGCGCTGCGGCGAGCGGTGCTCGGTCTGACCGAGGAGCAGGCGGCGAGCCGTCCGAGCGCGAGCGAGCTGTCGTTGTCGGGGCTGCTGAAGCACGTGGCGGAGACGGAGCTGGGCTGGCTGCGGATGGCCCAGCAGCAGCCGAACGAAAGGCAGCGCACGCAGGAGACCTGGGCAGACAGCTTCCGCCTGGTCGAAGGCGAGAGCATCGCCGGGATGCTGGACTTCTGGGACGGGGTGGTGGAGGAGTTGGAGAAGTTCATCCGCTCCGTCCCGAGCCTGGACGACACCTTCCCGCTGCCCGAGGCGCCGTGGTTCCCCAAGGAGGGGCGCGTCTCGATGCGGTGGCTGCTCCTGCACCTGGTGGAGGAGCACGCCCGCCACGCGGGCCACGCGGACATCGTCCGTGAATCCCTGGACGGCAAGACCGCCTTCGAGCTGGTGGCCCTGTCCCAGGGCACGCCCTGGCCTTCGGCCTAGACCCGACCCAGTGCTGTGACCGGAAAGGTTCACCGGCCAACCTTCCGGCCACAGCACTAAGCGGTCTCCCCGAGCCCGCTTAGTGGGGGACTTGCACCTCACGTGGCGTGAGGACCCACAGTGAAGGGCGTACCCAGGAAGGGGCGGAAGCGATGAGCTACTCCGTGGGCCAGGTGGCCGGATTCGCCGGAGTCACGGTGCGCACCCTGCACCACTACGACGAGATCGGCCTGCTTTCCCCGAGCACCCGAAGCACCGCAGGTCACCGGCGTTACGACGACACCGACCTCGACCGGCTGCAGCGGGTCCTGTTCTACCGGGAGCTCGGCTTTCCGCTCGAAGAGGTCGCGGTCCTGCTGGACGATCCGGACTCGAACCCGAGGGAGCACCTGCGCCGGCAGCACGCCCTCCTGTCCGACCGGATCGCCCGGCTCCAGCAGATGGCCAAGGCCGTTGAGCACGCCATGGAGGCGAACAAGATGGGCATCAACCTCACGCCCGAGGAGAAGTTCGAGGTCTTCGGGGACTTCGACCCCGACGACCACGCGGAGGAGGTCGCGCGGCGCTGGGGCGGCACCGACGCCTACGAGGAGTCCGCGCGCCGGTCCGCGAGCTACTCCAAGGAGGACTGGCAGCGCATCCAGGACCAGGCCGACGACATCCACCGGCGCCTCGTCGTACTGATGGATTCCGGCGGGGCCGCGGAGTCGGTGCAGGCCATGGACCTGGCCGAGGAGCACCGGGGGTGGATCACGCAGAACCACTACGCCTGCGCGTACGAGCTGCACACCTGCATCGGCGAGATGTACGTCGCGGACGAGCGCTTCACGGCCTACTACGACGCGATCCGGCCCGGCCTCGCGGTGTTCCTGCGGGACGCGATCCTGGCGAACGCCGTCCGCAAGGTCTGACCAGGCGTTCTTTTCCCGCACGGCCCCCTTCCGGTACCTGGAACCGGGCGGGGGTCGTGTGCGTTGATAATTGAAACCGCCCCTTCCTGTCCGCCGTACCCGCCGAACCATGCGGACATCCCCCGATCCAGGAGAGCCCGGAACTCGTGTACACGCTTGCGCTCGCCCCTGAGTGGCTGTCCCCGGACTATCTGATCTCGCACTTCGGCCTGATCGGCATCCTGGTCATCGTCTTCGCCGAGTCGGGACTGTTCGCCTTCCTGCCCGGCGACTCCCTGCTGTTCACGGCGGGGCTGCTGGTGGCCAACGGCGAGTACATCAAGCAGCCGCTGTGGCTGGTCTGCACCCTGATCTCGGCCGCCGCGATCATCGGTGACCAGGTCGGGTACATGATCGGCAAGTTCTTCGGGCCGAAGCTCTTCAACCGGCCGAAGTCGAAGCTCTTCAAGCGGGAGAATCTGGACAAGGCGCACGAGTTCATGGACAAGCACGGCCCGAAGGCCATCGTGCTCGCCCGGTTCGTACCGATCGTCCGCACGTTCGCCCCGATGGTCGCAGGCGCCGGCTCCATGAAGTACCGCACCTTCCTCACGTACAACGTCATCGGTGGTGTCGCCTGGGGCGCGGGGCTGACCGTCGCCGGCTACTGGCTCGGGCAGATCACGCTCATCAAGGAGAACGTCGAGGCGATCCTCGTCCTGATCGTCCTCCTCTCGCTCATCCCGGTGATCTTCGAGGTGATGAAGGCCCGCAAGGAGTCCGCGGCGAGCGTCGCCGAGGCATCTGCCGGTGGCGAGCGCCGCCGGCACGCCAAGCGCTAGGGCTGCTGGGGCTCGGCTCCCACTGGACGGGCCCCGTCCGGTCCGTCGGCCCGTACGTACGCGTGAACGCCCCGTAGAGCCCTTCCCCGGTCTCTGCGGGGCGTAGGCGTGTCCGGACTCCCGGCGGGCCGGCTGGAGCCGCTGGAGCCGCTCGGGTCTGCTAGAAGCCGCGGGTCCGCTTGGCCGCCCGGCGCTTGGCGGCGCTCGCGGCCCCCGGGATCCGCATGAACAACCGCGAGGTCTCCGACCCCAGGTTGACCCCGATCGCGATGGCCAGCGCGATGGCGGCGGCGTTCACCAGCGAGGCGAGGCCCTCGTTCAGCCGGTTCTCGGCGATCAGCAGCAGCCCGTAGTACGTGGCCGAGCCCGGCAGCAGCGGGCCGATGGCCGCCGTCGTGTACGGCAGGGCGGAAGCGAAGCGGTAGCGCGAGAAGAGCTGGCCGAACAGGCCGACCAGTCCGGCGGCGACAGCCGTGGAGGGCACGGGCGGGATGCCGCCCGCGTAGTGCAGGGCCCCGAAGGTCACCCAGGCGACCCCGCCGTTCAGCGTCACGATCCAGACGGTGGAACGTTCCTGCTGGAGCAGGATCGCGAACGTGAACACCAGCACCATCGACGCCCCGATCTGCAGCAGAGGGCGCTGGGTGATCTGGAGGACCTCCTCCGGCTTCGGCGAGGCGCCCAGCTGGAGCCCGAGGTACAGCACGACCAGTACACCCATGATGATGCCGATGAAGAGGTACATCACCTCCAGCAGCCGGGCGGAAGCGGTGATGTAGAAGCCGGTCAGGCCGTCCTGCACGCCCGCGACCAGGGCGCGCCCCGGCAGCAGCGCGAACAGTCCGCCGGTGATCACCGCGGAGGCGCGTACGTCGATCTCGGCCAGCTTCAGGGCCACGCCTATGGCGGCGGGCGGCATGGCGGCCACCACGAACTGGTAGAACTCCGGCAGCCCGCGCCCGGCACACAGCCAGGCCAGCCGGTCGCCGAGGATCGCCCCGATCACGGCAGCGAAGAAGACGAGCACGCCACCTCCGACCAGGGTGGAGGCGGCCCCGGCGAGCAACCCGGCGGCGGCCGTGAGGACCCAGGTGGGGTACGGGTGCCGGTTGCGGCGGATCACGGCGAGACGCCGGTACGCCTCTTCCAGCGAGACGCCGATCTCGGGCGCGCTGATGTCGTCCACCAGCCGGAAGACGGCGGCCAGGCGGGTGTAGTCGGTGCCGCGGCGCCGCACGGTCCGGCTCGCCGAGACCGGATCGTCCACGAGGGAGGGCTGGTGGGTGATCGACAGCAGGGTGAAGGTGACCGTGGGCTCGCAGCGGTCCAGTCCGTACGAGTGCGCCACCGCCAACATCGCGGCTTCCACGTCCTCGGCCCCCTCGCCGCCCGCGAGCAGCAGCTCGCCGATGCGCAGGGTCAGGTCGAGGACGCGGCCCACGGCGGGCCCGGCCTCGCTGGGCTTCAGCACGGTCTCGGGGACGGGCCGGACGTCGACCGGCATGCGCAGCATGGTGCGCATGCGGTCCTGCCAGGGGGATTCCGGCATCCGGACCACCGGGAAGCCCTGGCCAGGGGTGTAGGCGGGCGGGGAGTGCTGCGCGCTGTACGTCGCCGGGGGCGCGAAGGCGGACCCCTCCGGTTCGACGGGCAGCGCCGCGAGTCCCCCGGGCACGGTGAACTCCGAGGTCGGCTGGTCCTCCTCCAGGGCTTCCGGCTCCATCCCGGCCGGGGGAGTGAAGGCACTGCGCGCCTCGTCGGATTTCGGCTTCCGGTCCTCGGTGCCCCCGGATCCCTCGCCCTCCGCCACACGCCCTCCAGTCCCCGACCAGCCCGGGTATCAGTATGCGGAACGCTCTCGTCCCCGGCGAAACGACCGCGTCGCCGTCGCCGGGACCCCGCCCCGCCGCCGCCTCGTGGCCGCCCGGCCCCGTAGCCGCCCGGCCACGACGACGGGCGGCTACGACGACGGGCGGCACCCCCCGGTCTTGGGAGGGTGCCGCCCGTGGCGTCACAGGGGCTGCGGGAGGTCCTGCCTACCCGTCACCCGGTGGAGAGCGCAGTGGCTCAGTGGTGGCCGCCCTGGGCCTCCAGGCGCTTGTACGAGGCCTCGATCTCGGCCTCGGCCTCGGCGCGGCCCACCCAGTTGGCACCCTCGACCGACTTGCCCGGCTCCAGGTCCTTGTAGACCTCGAAGAAGTGCTGGATCTCCAGGCGGTCGAACTCCGACACGTGGTGGATGTCGCGCAGGTGCTCCACGCGCGGGTCCGAGGCCGGCACGCACAGCAGCTTGTCGTCGCCGCCCGCCTCGTCCGTCATGCGGAACATGCCGATGGCGCGGCACTTGATCAGGCAGCCCGGGAAGGTCGGCTCGTCCAGGATGACCAGTGCGTCCAGCGGGTCGCCGTCCTCGCCGAGGGTGTTCTCGACGAAGCCGTAGTCGGCCGGGTAGCTGGTCGAGGTGAAGAGGCGACGGTCCAGGCGGATCCGGCCGGTCTCGTGGTCCACCTCGTACTTGTTCCGCGAACCCTTGGGGATCTCGATGGTGACGTCGAACTCCACGTCCTGCTCCTCCATGATCAGCTTCATTGCTTCGAGACTGCATCGATAAATGCGAGCGCGTCCGGCCCAGCCTCCCCCAGCTACCGCTGGGAGGTGCCCCCAGCCGGGTGGGGTGCCATGCTCGCGGCAAGACGCAGTGGTTAAGTGTCCCTCACGCACATGTGTGATCGCGAAAGGGGCTGGTCCGAGGTGCCATTGGACAAGACATGGCAGCTCATCGCGGGTTCGGCCGTCGCCGGCCTCGCCCTGTCGGTGGCAGCGGTGACCGCCGCCGGTCCTTGGGACTCCGGCCAGCGTAAGGCCGAGCGGGACAGGGTTGCCTCCTGGAGCCTTACGGGTGGCGCAGATCACGGTGCTGCCCACGGCGGCACGTCCTCGCCGCGGACCGCGCCCAGCGCCCCCGGGGTGCTCGCCGGGATCGGCCCCGGCACGGCCCGCAACGCGGTAGCCGCCGATCCCGCGAAGCTCGCCGAGGCGCTGCAGCCGCTCCTGGCCGACCCCGCGCTCGGGACCGTCCGTACGGCCTCGGTCATCGACACCGCCACCGGTGAGGTGCTCTACGAGTCCGGGCCCCGCGAGCCCATGACCCCCGCCTCCACGATCAAGATCGCCACTGCGGCGGCGGCCCTCGCCGCCCTCGGTCCCGAGCACCGCATCCGCACCACCGTGACCCCCGGATCCGGCCCCGGGCAGATCGTCCTGGTCGGCGGGGGCGACCCGTCCTTGACCGCGAAGAAGAAGAGCCCCGCCGGATCCGGAGGCAGCCTCGTCGCGCTCGCCGCCGACACGGCCCAGGCCCTGAAGGCCGCCGGCACCGACTCCGTGAGCCTCGGCTACGACGACACCCTCTTCACCGGCCCCGCCCGCCACCCGATCGGCGTCAACCCCAACATCGCACCGGTCACCGCCCTGGCCGCCGACGAGGGCCGCCCCGACGACTCCACCTCGGGCCCCGTCGACCGGGTCGAGGACCCCGCCGAGGAGACCGCCCGTTCCTTCGCCGCCTTGCTGAAGGAACGCGGCATCAAGATCACCAGCGATCCCGTCAAGGCCAAGGCGCCCGCCGGCGTCCAGCCGCTCGCGACCACCCTCTCCACCCCGCTCGCCGGTCTCGTGGAGCGGATGCTGACCTACAGCGACAACGACATCGCCGAGGCCCTCGCCCGGCAGACCGCCCTCGCCTCCGGTCAGCCCGCCGGCTTCGAGGGCGCGGAGAAGGCCGTCACCGACCGCCTCGCCGCCCTGGGCATCGACACGGCCGGCTCCCGCTTCGCCGACGGCAGCGGCCTGGGCCGCGCCGACAAGGTCAGCAGCGGCCTGCTCACCTCGCTCCTGGCCAAGGCCGCCGACCCGCAGCGACCCGAGCTGCGGCCGGTGCTCACCGGGCTGCCCGTCGCCGGATTCACCGGGACCCTGCGCAGCCGCAACGCAGGCAGCTCCCCGGCCGCCGGCCTGGTCCGCGCCAAGACGGGCACGCTGAGCGGGGTGAACTCCCTCGCCGGGACCGTCGTCGATCCCTCCGGGCGACTCCTCGCCTTCGCGTTCCTGACCGCGAACGCTCCCGATCCGGCGGCTGCGGAGAAGGGCCTCGACAAGCTGGCCGCGGCCGTCGTCGGAGCGAGGTAGCGGTCCGAAGGGCTCCGCATCGGCGCTGGTCCACGTACCGTTGACGCATGACGAGCATCGGTGGTGTCGAGATGGTCGACTGGAACCTCGCGGTGGCGACCGCGACTCGGCTGGTCCGTCCGGGTCCTGAGGTCAGCCGCGATGAGGCCCGGGCCGTGGTGGCGGAGCTGCGCCGGCACGCCAGGACCTCCGAACGCCACGTACGCGGGTTCACGCGGATGATCCCCGAGGGTACGGGCGTCCCCGATACCCCCGTCCTCGTCGTGGACCGGATCGGCTGGATCAAGGCCAACGTGGCCGGCTTCCGTGAACTCCTCGGTCCCCTGCTCGGCAAGATGCAGGACCGCCGCGCCGGCGCGCCCGGCGGCGCCGTCCTCGGCGCGGTCGGCGGCAAGGTCACCGGTGTCGAGCTGGGCATGCTGCTCAGCTTCCTGGCCTCGCGCGTGCTCGGGCAGTACGAGACCTTCGCCCCGGCCGGCCGCGATCTGCCGGGCTCGACCGCGGGTGGCGGCCGGCTGCTGCTCGTGGCCCCCAACATCGTGCACGTCGAGCGCGAGCTGGACGTGCGCCCGCACGACTTCCGGCTGTGGGTCTGCCTGCACGAGGAGACGCACCGTACGCAGTTCACGGCCGTCCCGTGGCTCCGCGACCACCTCGAAGGCGAAATCCAGACCTTCCTCGGCGCCACCGAAATGGACCCGGTGGCCATCCTCGAACGACTGCGCGAAGCCGCCCAGTCCTTCGCCGGCGCCCGCCCCGACTCCGAGCGGGGCGAGGAGGGCCGCTCGCTGGTCGAGCTCGTCCAGACCCCCGAGCAGCGCGAGGTGCTCGGCCGGCTCACCGCCGTCATGTCCCTGCTGGAGGGGCACGCCGACTACGTCATGGACGGCGTCGGCCCCGAGGTGGTGCCCTCGGTCGCGGAGATCCGCGAAAAGTTCCAGCAGCGCCGGGCCAGCGGAGCGGGGCGCCTGGACGCCACGCTGCGCAAGCTGCTCGGGCTCGACGCCAAGCTGCGCCAGTACCGCGACGGCGAGCACTTCGTGCGCGCCGTGGTCGGCCAGGTCGGCATGGACGGCTTCAACCGGGTCTGGACCTCGCCGAACACGCTGCCGACCAAGGCGGAGATCGCCAAGCCCGCCGACTGGGTCGCCCGAGTGCACCGCAAGGGGAGCGAGTTCGCCGAGGAGGAGTGAGGAGTGAGGAGTGAGGAGTGAGGAGGGGCGGGGAGGCGCGAAATGGAGCGAAGGGGAGTGACGCGGGGGGCGTAAACATGTCTCACTGGGGGAAGCAGCGTCACCCGTCCGAGGGACCGTGGGGCGTGGAAGGGCGTGCGATGCTCAGGGAACGGCTCGGCTCTGTCACCATCGACGCACTCTGAGTGACAACCCTCATCCCGCGGGGGGCTCCCAGCGGGGGCTCCTCACGGGGCCGGGGCAGTCGGGCGGCATCGAACACCACCGAACAGCAGCCGTCCCAGCACCACACCCCAACGCCTTCGAGGCATCCGAACTCCACCGAAGGGCACCGGACATGGGTCCCCATCCTGCGGTCGCAGCGATACGCCTGGCGGTCCGCCGCGTACTCCACGACGTTCTCACCGACCTCACTGACCTCACCGACCTCCGCCAGACTCCGTCCCGGAGGACCCCCAGCACCGGGGACGGCAACCCGCCACTCGTACTCGTCGCCTGCTCCGGTGGCGCCGACTCCATGGCGCTCGCCTCCGCCCTCGCCTTCGAAGCGCCCAAGCTCGGCATCCGGGCGGGCGGCATCACCGTCGACCACGGACTCCAGGCCGGCTCCGACCTGCGGGCCGCCGAGGTCGTCACCCGCATGACCGCACTCCGCCTCGACCCGGTGGAGTCCGTCGCCGTGCGCGTCGGCCGTGACGGGGGACCCGAGGCCGCCGCCCGCGACGCCCGGTACGCCGCCCTGGACGAGGCCGCCGACCGTCTGGGCGCCGCGGCCGTACTCCTCGGCCACACCCGGGACGATCAAGCCGAAACCGTCCTGCTGGGCCTCGCACGCGGCTCGGGAATCCGTTCGCTGTCCGGGATGGCGGAGGTGTCCGGAGGCCCCGGCCGCTCGCACCGCTATCGGCGCCCCTTCCTCCAGATCGACCGGCAGACCGCCCGCAAGGCCTGCATGGTCCAGTCCCTGCCCGTCTGGGACGACCCCCACAACATCGACCCCGCCTACACCCGCTCCCGGCTCCGCCACGAGGGGCTGCCCGCCCTCGAAAAGGCGCTGGGCAAGGGAGTGGTCGAGGCGCTGGCCCGCACCGCCCAGCTGTCCCGCGACGACGCCGACGCCCTCGACGCCTGGGCCGCCGAGGCCGAGGCCGGCGTACGGGACCAGGACGGCCGGCTTGAGTGCGCCAAGCTGTACGCCCTGCCCCCGGCCGTCCGCCGCCGCGTGCTGCGCAGGGCCGTGGTCGCGGCCGGGTCCCCCGCAGGCTCCCTCTTCGCCCGCCACATCGAGGAAGTCGACCGGCTCATCACCGGATGGCGGGGTCAGGGCGCCATCAACCTGCCCGGCAGGGTCGAGGCCCAGCGGCAGGGTGGCAGACTTGTCATTCGGCAGGGCTGATTGGTGCTGAAACACGGCTGAGTCCTCCGGGGGTACCCCCGGAGCCCCGGCCGACAACGAAAGTGATGCGGGTGGACGAGAAGGACATGGGCAGCGACCTCCAGTCGGTGCTCATCACCAAGGAAGAGATCGACGCGAAGCTGGCCGAGCTGGCCGCGAAGATCGACGCGGAGTACGCGGGCAAGGACCTGCTCATCGTCGGCGTCCTCAAGGGCGCGGTGATGGTGATGGCGGACCTGGCGCGCGCCTTGTCCACCCCGCTCACCATGGACTGGATGGCGGTGTCCTCGTACGGTGCCGGAACCCAGTCCTCGGGTGTGGTCCGGATCCTCAAGGACCTGGACACCGACATCAAGGACAAGCACGTCCTGATCGTCGAGGACATCATCGACTCGGGCCTGACCCTGTCCTGGTTGCTGTCGAACCTGGGCTCCCGCCAGCCGGCCTCTCTGGAGGTCGTCACGCTGCTGCGCAAGCCCGATGCCGCCAAGGTCGCGATCGACGTGAAGTGGGTCGGCTTCGACATCCCGAACGAGTTCGTCGTGGGCTACGGCCTCGACTACGCCGAGAAGTACCGCAACCTGCCGTTCGTCGGCACCCTCGCTCCGCACGTCTACGGCGGCTGAGGCACGAGGGCCCCGGCAGGGGTCCTCACAGGGGAACCCTGGAACGATCCCCGCCGTTGGAGCAGGGGAAAGCGGTTCTGTCAGCCGTCCCACGAGGCCGCGGGTGACAATACAGGGGTACATTCCGAAGAACAGTCTTTACTCACAGCAGCATTTACCTACGGGCAGGAGGGACGGGGCGCCCGGCGCCCCGTATGGATGGACGTGAAGCGATACTTCCGTGGGCCGGTCATGTGGATCGTGCTGGCCGTCCTCGCCGTGGTCGTGTTGATGAACGTCGTCGGCTCCGGCGGCGGCTACAAGTCGGTGGAGACCAGCGAGGTCATCAAGGCGATCAACAGTGGCCAGGTGGAGAGCGCCAAGCTCACCACCGGTGACAGCCAGATGATCAAGATCGAGCTGAAGAAGGACCAGAAGCTCGGCAACAACGACGGCACCAAGTTCCAGGCCAACTACATCGGGGACCAGGGCGTCCAGCTCGCCCAGAACCTCCAGACCAAGTACGAAGCCGGTCAGATCCCCGACGGTTACACCGTCTCGCCGGACAAGACCAGCCCGTTCCTCAGCGTGCTGCTCTCCCTGCTGCCCTTCGTCCTCATCGTCGTGGTCTTCCTGTTCCTGATGAACCAGATGCAGGGCGGCGGCTCCCGAGTGATGAACTTCGGGAAGTCCAAGGCCAAGCTCATCACCAAGGACACCCCGAAGACGACGTTCGCCGACGTCGCGGGCGCGGACGAGGCCGTCGAGGAACTCCACGAGATCAAGGAGTTCCTGCAGGAACCGGCAAAGTTCCAGGCCGTCGGGGCGAAGATCCCCAAGGGTGTGCTGCTGTACGGCCCGCCCGGCACCGGCAAGACCCTGCTGGCCCGCGCCGTCGCCGGCGAGGCCGGCGTCCCGTTCTACTCGATCTCCGGTTCCGACTTCGTCGAGATGTTCGTCGGCGTCGGTGCCTCGCGCGTCCGTGACCTGTTCGAGCAGGCCAAGGCGAACGCTCCGGCGATCGTCTTCGTCGACGAGATCGACGCCGTCGGCCGGCACCGCGGTGCGGGCCTCGGCGGCGGCCACGACGAGCGCGAGCAGACCCTGAACCAGCTGCTCGTCGAGATGGACGGCTTCGACGTGAAGGGCGGCGTCATCCTGATCGCCGCCACGAACCGCCCGGACATCCTCGACCCGGCGCTGCTGCGTCCGGGCCGCTTCGACCGGCAGATCGCGGTCGACCGTCCGGACATGCAGGGCCGTCTGGAGATCCTCAAGGTCCACCAGAAGGGCAAGCCGGTCGCTCCGGACGTCGACCTCTCGGCCGTCGCCCGCCGCACCCCCGGCTTCACCGGTGCCGATCTGTCCAACGTCCTGAACGAGGCCGCGCTGCTCACGGCCCGCTCGGACAAGAAGCTGATCGACAACTCGATGCTGGACGAGGCGATCGACCGCGTCGTGGCGGGCCCGCAGAAGCGGACCCGGATCATGTCGGACCGGGAAAAGAAGATCACCGCGTACCACGAGGGCGGACACGCCCTGGTCGCGGCGGCCTCCCCGAACTCCGACCCGGTCCACAAGATCACCATCTTGTCCCGCGGCCGGGCCCTGGGTTACACCATGGTCCTGCCCGACGAGGACAAGTACTCGACCACGCGCAACGAGATGCTCGACCAGCTGGCGTACATGCTGGGCGGACGCGCGGCCGAGGAACTGGTCTTCCACGACCCGACCACCGGTGCGGCGAACGACATCGAGAAGGCCACGGCGACCGCCCGCGCGATGGTGACCCAGTACGGCATGACCGAGCGGCTGGGCGCGATCAAGTTCGGAGGCGACAACACCGAGCCGTTCCTGGGACGCGAGATGTCGCACCCGCGGGACTACTCGGAAGAGGTCGCGGCGCTGGTCGACGAAGAGGTCAAGAAGCTCATCGAGACCGCGCACAACGAGGCCTGGGAGATCCTGGTCGAGAACCGCGACGTCCTCGACAACCTGGTCCTCGCGCTCCTTGAGAAGGAGACGCTGGGCAAGGAGGAGATCGCCGAGATCTTCTCGACGATCGTGAAGCGCCCGGCCCGCCCCGCGTGGACCGGCTCTTCGCACCGCACCCCGTCGACCCGCCCGCCGGTGCTCTCTCCCAAGGAGCTCCAGCTGACGAACTCGGCGAACGGCACGTCGGCGGCGAGCGCGCCGGCCGTGTCCGTGGAGAAGGACTCCTCCCCGGAGGACCGCGCCGAGTAGTCGTCGGTCGGACCGTCCCGGAATGGATGCCGCGCCCCCCAAGGTTCTAGCCTGGGGGGCGCGGCACTTTCAGCTGCCCGCGAGCGCCAGTGCACACAGGAACGAGGAAGAAATGACCGACCCAGTGACCCTGACCGGTGACGAGGGCATGATCGGCGAGTTCGACGAGAAGCGCGCCGAGGCGGCGATCCGCGAACTCCTGATCGCGGTCGGTGAGGATCCGGACCGCGAGGGCCTCCTGGAGACCCCGGCACGTGTGGCGCGGGCGTACAAAGAGATATTCGCCGGCCTCTACCAGAAGCCCGAAGAGGTCCTGACGACCACCTTCGACCTGGGTCACGACGAGATGGTCCTGGTCAAGGACATCGAGGTCATGTCGAACTGCGAGCACCACCTGGTGCCCTTCCACGGCGTGGCGCACGTCGGCTACATCCCGTCCACCGACGGCAAGATCACCGGGCTGTCCAAGCTGGCCCGCCTCGTGGACGTCTTCGCCCGCCGCCCGCAGGTGCAGGAACGGCTCACCACGCAGATAGCGGACTCCCTGATGGAGATCCTGGAGCCCCGCGGGGTCATCGTGGTCGTCGAGTGCGAGCACATGTGCATGACGATGCGCGGGGTCCGCAAGCCCGGCGCGAAGACCATAACCTCGGCGGTCCGCGGCCAGCTCCGCGACCCCGCGACCCGCAACGAGGCCATGAGTCTGATCATGGCGCGCTGACGAGCGGTCGAACGACCCGGCCCGCGACGGCTGACACCCCGTGGCCGGGGCTCGGGCGGTCAGGTGTGGGTGGCCGGGGCGTCGGGGGCGGTGTCGTCGTCCTCGGGGAGCTTCAGCACGTGCTCCAGGAAGAGCGCCGCGGCGACGACCGCCACGCCCGCCAGGACCGAGAAGCCGGCGTACCAGGCCTGGTCGCGGCGGGCGGGGACGTCGAGGGCATCGGTCAGCAGGAAGACGCCCACGCCGCCGTACATGCCCGCCACCAGGGCCGCCACGAGGGCGCTGGCCTGCCCGAAGACGACGGCGCGGGCCGCCATCAAAGGCTCCACGCCCTTGGCGCCCGGGCGCCGCTCGCGCTGGGCCTTGAGGCGGGACCGGAGCGAGAGGGCGGTGGCCAGCAGGACGACCGCGATGACGCCCAGGACGATGGGAGCGGCCAGCGGCACGCCCGGCAGGGTTCCGTACGCGTTCCAGAGCCGGGCGCCCGCCCAGGAGAGCACCCCGGCGACGACGAAGATCCCCGCCAGGACCGCCGGCTTCAGTTGCTTCACGTACCCGTTCCCCGCTTTCGGCGCCGTCTCGTCAGCCGCGGCCCACGGCCGTAGCCACAGGTTAACGACTACTCGGGGAGGCGGAGTTCCAGGTCCGTGCGCGGCGTGACGCCCGTCAGGCCGGTTTCGGCCAGGAGGGCCGCGACCGGCCCGTGGCCCGGGATCAGGGCCTCGGGGTCGACGTCGTGCCACGGTGCCAGGACGAAGGCCCGCTGGTGGGCTCGCGGGTGCGGAAGGGTGAGGACCGGGTCGTCCGAGACCACATCGGCGTACGACACGATGTCGACGTCGATGGTGCGCGGGCCCCAGCGCTCCTCGCGGACGCGGTCGAAGGCCTCCTCGATGGCGTGGCCGCGCTCCAGGAGGGAGGAGGGGGGCAGCGTGGTCTTCACGCGGACGACCGCGTTGAAGTACGCCGGCTGGGAGCCGGGCTCGACGCCCCACGGCTCGGTCTCGTAGACGGGGGAGACGGCCTTGACCCGCAGGCCGGGGGTGTCGCCGAGGGCGTCGATGGCGCCCTGGAGGGTCTCCAGGCGGTTGCCGAGGTTCGCGCCGAGCGCGATCACGGCCCATTTGGGGTTGGACAGGGTCACATCGGCCGCATCGACCGTCTCTACGACGGATGCGGGCACCGGCTGGACCGTGGGGTCGCTCTGGGCGTTCAGTCCGTTGTTCACACGCGGCTCCGGGTGATCGTGATGGTCACGTCGTCGAAGGGGACGGTGATGGGGGCGTCCGGTTTGTGGACGACGACCTCCACCTGTGCCACCGCTTCGTGCTTCAGGCACTGCTGGGCGATCCGCTCGGCGAGGGTCTCGATCAGGTCGACGGGCTCGCCCTGGACCACGTCGACGACCTCCTCGGCGACGACCCCGTAGTGCACGGTCTTCGCCAGGTCGTCCTCGGCCGCCGCGGGGCGGGTGTCGATGTGCAGCACCAGGTCGACGATGAAGGTCTGGCCTTCCTCGCGCTCCCGGGGGAAGACGCCGTGGTGCCCGCGAGCCTTGAGGCCGCGCAGCGCGACACGATCCACGCGAATCACTCCTGCTTTCGTAGGTGCTTCCGGTCCGGGACTCCCCGGATCCATGGGCCTACGCCGAGTGCGGTCGGCGTCGTCCGTCTTCGAATTTACCTGCGAACGCCCCGGGATCCCGCCGTAGGGGTCATGCGGAGTCCCCCTCTTCGTCCTCGTCGGACTCCGTCAGGACGGGAGAACCGTGGTGGGACCAGAGCTGCCAGCCCTCGGATGTGCGTCGGAACACATTCGTGGCGACGACCAGTTGGCCGACCAGCGGACCGAGTTCCCCGCCGTCCTCGGCGGGCCCGCCGCTCAGGATGTTCTCCGTACAGGTCACCAGCGCGGTGTCACCCAGGACGGAGACCTTCGTATCGGTGAGGAAGAACTGGATGTAGTCCGTGTGGGACATGATCAGCGCGTAGGACCGCAGCACCTCGCCCCGGCCCGAGAGCACCGGCCAGCCCGGGTGCACGCAGGAGATCTCGTCGTTGAGCCAGAGCGCCGACAGCGCGTCGAAGTCCCCCCGCTCCATCGCCTCGTAGAAGGCCGTGTTGACCTCTTCGACCGCTTCGATGTCGGTACGGCTCACCGTGCCCCTTTCTCGGCTGTACGGACCCCGGGTGCGGGGCGGATCACAGGGCCCCTTCCACGGCGCGGGCCACCCGAACCGCGTCGGCGGTGGCCCGTACCTCGTGGACCCGTACGGCCCAGGCGCCCTGATGGGCGGCGATGGCGGAAACGGCAGCGGTGGCCGCGTCGCGCTCGCGGGCCGGGGGCGGGGCGGCGTCGGCGGCACCGGCCAGGACCCGGCCGAGGAATCGTTTGCGCGAGGCGGCGACCAGCAGCGGGAAGCCGAGGGCGCGCAGCTCGGGGAGGTGGGCGACGAGGGCCAGGTCGTGCTCGGCGTTCTTCGCGAAGCCGAGGCCGGGGTCGACGACGAGCCGTTCCGGGGCGATCCCGCCGGCGACGACGGCGTCGATGCGGGCTCGGAGCTCGGAGGTGACCTCCGCGAGGACGTCCCCGTAGACGGCGAGGCTGTTCATGCCGTCGCTGAAGCCGCGCCAGTGCATCACCACGAACGGCACCTCGGCGGCGGCGACGGCCGGGATCATCTCGGGGTCGGCGAGCCCGCCGCTGACGTCGTTGACCAGCAGGGCGCCGGCGGCGACGGCCCGTGCGGCGACGGAGGCGCGCATGGTGTCGACGGAGACGGTGACCCCTTCGGAGGCCAGACCGCGCACGACGGGGACGACGCGGCGCAGCTCCTCCTCCTCGTCGACGCGGGAGGCGCCGGGCCGGGTGGACTCGCCGCCGACGTCGACGAGGTCGGCGCCCTGGGCGACGAGGTCGAGGCCGCGCTTGACGGCGGCGGTGGTGTCGAACCAGCGGCCCCCGTCGGAGAAGGAGTCGGGGGTGACGTTGACGACGCCCATGACTCCGCAGCGGTCCCATTCCGGCAGGCCTGCGACCCGGCCCCTGCCGGCGGCCCCGTGCGTGATGTTCATGGTTCCAGGGTAGGGCCGTGGCCCTGGCCGGGCGGTACGAGGGGAACCGACCCTTGCCCAGGCCCGGGTCTCGGCCACCGCCGGCCCGTGGGCCGGGAGGGAGAACGGCAAAGCCCGGCACGTTCGTGCCGGGCTTCGGGGGGTGTGGTCGCGGTCAGGCGACCTGGACCTCGCGGTCGGGCTGGGCCTGGGCCGGGATGCTGGCCTTCACGTGGGTGTGGGCGCAGGTGCGGACCGGCTTGGGCGGGCGGCGGCTGGCGAACAGCCGCGGCAGGGCCAGGGTGACGAAGCCCTCGGCCTGCATCACGGCGAAGCCGATGCGGGGCAGGTCGCGGTGGGTGCGGTAGACCATGAAGCGAGGCTCCCAGCGGGGGCGGAACTTCGCGTTGAACTTGTAGAGCGACTCGATCTGGAACCAGCGCGACAGGAAGACCAGCAGGCCGCGCCACATCCGCAGGACCGGACCGGCGCCGATCTTCTCGCCGCGGGCGAGTGCGGAGCGGAACATCGCGAAGTTCAGGGAGACCTTCTCGATGCCCAGGCCCGGGCAGGCCTCCAGGGAGGCGACGATCAGGAGCTCGTTCATGCCGGGGTCGGCGGCGCGGTCGCGGCGCATCAGCTCCAGCGACATGCCGTCCTCACCCCAGGGGACGAAGTGCAGGACGGCCTTGAGGTCGCCGAAGGGGCTGGTGTCGCCCTCCTCGATCCGGTGGGCGGTGGCGATGAAGCAGTCGCCGTCGCCCTCCTCGCCGACCCGGCCCAGGGCCATGGAGAAGCCGCGCTCGGTGTCGGTGCCGCGCCACGCCTCGGCGGCGCCGCGGACCTGTTCCAGCTCCTCTTCGGTCAGCTCGCTGACGCGGCGGACCTTGGTGGTGTAGCCGTTGCGCTCGATGCGCTTCACCATCTGTCGGACGTTGCGCATGGGGCGTCCGGAGAGGGAGAAGTCTTTGACGTCGACGATCGCTTCGTCACCGAGCTCCAGAGCGTCCAGACCGGTCTCGCGGGTCCACACCTCGCCGCCGGTCTCGCTGCAGCCCACGACGGCGGGGGTCCAGGAGTGGGCCTTGGCCTCCTCCATGAACCGCTCGATGGCGCCGGGCCAGGCCTCGACGTCACCGATGGGGTCGCCGGAGGCGAGCATCACGCCGGAGACGACGCGGTAGGTGACGGCCGCCTTGCCGCTGGGGGAGAAGACGACGGCCTTGTCGCGGCGGAGCGCGAAGTGGCCGAGGGAGTCGCGACTGCCGTGCTTGGAGAGCAGGGCGCGCAGCTTGGCCTCGTCGTCGGCGGTGAGCTGAGCGGCCGGGTGCTCGGGGCGGAAGGCCAGGTAGGTCGTGGTGAGCGCGGTCAGCATGCCGAGGGCGCCGAGGGAGTAGCCCACGGTCCAGGACACCTGGCCGGCGTAGTCGACGGGCCCTTCGAAGCCGAAGAGGCCGTACACGACGTGGCTGATCTGTTCGTAAATACCCGGATGGCCGACGACGCGGCCGGGGTGGGAGTTGACGATGACGAGACCGAGCCCGATGGAGCCGGCGCTCATCAGCACGAAGTTGGCGAGGGCCTTCCAGCGGCTGCGCGGGTCCGGCAGCGCCTTGAATTCACCCTGGTGGCGCACGATCAGCGCGAGGAGGACCGCCGCGATGACGACGCCGATGACGGAGTGCCGGTACGTGAACTGCGCCACGGCACCCGCCGGGAGCAGGACGACCGCGGCCCGCCAGGCACGGCGCTTGCGGCGCTTGAGGCCGTGGGCGAGCAGCAGGAGCAGGACGCCCGCGCTGATGGCGAGGGCGGCTGCGAACGGGCCCAGCGAGCCGGGCAGCACCTCGGTGACCGCGTGGATCCGGCTGTGCCGGAACCGCGGGAACACGCCCGCCGCGATGTCCAGAAGGCCGACGATCGTGACGGCCGTACCTACCAGGCCGGGCACCGACTCCGGTCGTGGTCCGCGGAAGATTCGGCGGACCTGCTCCGGAACCTGTCCCGACTTATCGCCATCTATCCTGCTAGACATCGCTTCCCGTTGCTCCGCGAGAGATCATGTGGCCGAAGGCCGCGACAGCCTCCGGAGTGTGGTGCGTCCACTAGGACGACATCCGGGCCGAGCGGGTTCACTCTTTCGCCGAGAAAAAACTAGCCCTGCCATCAGAAAGTCGACTGACTGCTCATGGGTCTCACCAGTAATACGGTTCTGGCGCTGGCCATCATCGCCGGTGTGCTGCTGTTCGCAGCCACGGTGTGGTTCTGGCCCCGTCTCTCGGGCCGCACCTGGCGCGCGCTGCTCGGCCGGGTCGGGCTCCTGCTCGCGACCCAGCTGGCGCTGTTCTCGGCCGTCGGCCTCGCGGCGAACAAGTCCTTCTCCTTCTACGGCTCGTGGGCGGACCTGTTCGGCCAGCAGACCTCGGTCGGCAAGGTCGTGGACCACTCGATGAGCAGCAAGGACATCAAGGTCGTCGACAAGCAGAAGCTCGACGTGCCGGGTGGCGCCCAGCCCCAGGTGGGCGGGCAGATCCTGAAGGTCGCCATAACCGGGCAGAAGTCGAAGATAACGAGCCCCGGGTACGTGTGGCTGCCGCCGGAGTACTTCCAGCCCCAGCACAAGGACAAGAACTTCCCCGCGTCGATCGTGCTGACCGGGTATCCGGGCACCGCCGAGAACCTGATCAAAGGGCTGAACTACCCGATGACGGCCTTCAAGCAGGCCAAGTCGGGCAAGATGAAGCCGATGATCCTGGTGATGCTGCGCCCGACCATCGCGCCGCCGCGCGACACCGAGTGCGTGGACATACCCGGGGGGCCGCAGACGGAGACCTTCTTCGCGCAGGACCTGCCGCAGGCGATCCAGGACACCTTCCGGGTCGGCAAGAAGCCGCAGAACATGGGCTTCATCGGCAACTCCACGGGCGGCTACTGCGCCCTGAAGATCGCCGCGCACTACCCGCAGACCTTCGGTGCAGCCGCGGGTCTGTCCGCGTACTACGACGCCGCGAACGACGCGACGACCGGCAACCTGTTCCAGGGCGACGACAAGCTGAAGAAGCGCGCCGACATCCTGCACAGCATCGAGAACAAGAAGCCGACCGGTACCTCGTTCCTGGTCACCAGCAGCGAGCAGGGCGAGCCGAACCTCGGTGACACCAAGAAGTTCATCAAGCTGGTCAAGGGCCCGGACCGGGTCTCCTCGATCATCCTCGACAGCGGCGGCCACAACTTCAACACGTGGCGCCGCGAGATCCCGCCGATGCTGGTGTGGATGAGCAACCGGATGCAGGCCTGACCCCGCAGACCGACCCGACAGATGATCCGTGACCGGCCCGACGAGGCCGGTCACACGTCTTTCCGGGCCCGGTGCGCCGGGCCCCGGACCGCCTACGCCTCCTGCAACTGGGCCCGGCGCAGGGCCCGGTGGACCCCCTCCGGGGTCAGTACGCCGACCAGCGCCCCGGTGTCCGCATCCGTCACCCCGATCCGGCCCGAGTCCTCCTGGAGCAGCGCCGCCAGCGCCTCGCGCAGGGTGGCGCCCAGCGCCACCGTGGCAGCCGGGGCCGGCCCGTCCAGCGCCGTGAGGTCGGCAGCCCCGACGGGGGTGACCGCGAGCCGTTTGAGTCCCCGGTCCGCGCCGACGAAGGAGGCCACGTACTCGGTGGCCGGGGTGCCCAGCACGGCGGCCGGGCGGGCGAACTGCTCGATGGTGCCCGCCCCGTAGACGGCGATGCGGTCGCCGAGTCGGATGGCCTCTTCCAGGTCGTGCGTGACCAGCAGGATCGTCTTGCGCACCGTCTTCTGCAGGGCGAGGAACTCGTTCTGGAGGCGTTCGCGGACGACCGGGTCCACCGCCCCGAACGGTTCGTCCATCAGCAACACCGGTGGATCTGCGGCGAGCGCGCGGGCCACGCCGACGCGCTGGCGCTGCCCGCCGGACAGCTGCTCGGGGTAGCGGCTGCCGTGCACGGCCGGGTCCAGCCCCACCAGTTCGAGGAGTTCGGCGGCCCGGGCGCGGGCCTTGGCCCGGGGAGTGCCGATCAGCTGCGGCACGGTGGCGGTGTTCTCCAACACCGTCTTGTGCGGGAACAGTCCGACCTGCTGGATGACGTACCCGATGTGCCGGCGCAGCTCGACCGGATCGGCGGTCGCGATGTCCTCGCCGCCCAGCAGGATCCGGCCGGAGGTCGGCTCGATGAGCCGGTTGACCATCTTCATCGTGGTGGTCTTGCCGCACCCGGACGGGCCCACCAGCGTGACCAACTCGCCCTCCGCGACCTCGAAGGACAGCTCCTCGACGGCCGTGGTCCCGTCGGGGTAGCGCTTGGTCACATGCTCGAATCGGATCACACCGCCATCCTTCCCTACCCGCGGCGCGGTTGTGTGAAGGGCGTGTTGCCCGACTGCGGAGGATTGAGCCCAGCGTCGGTGCCGGGGGTGGTGGACTGCTGGCTTGTTGGTTCACTCTTGCGAGTTATGGTGCGTTTGGGTGAATATCGTTACGGTCGTGTGATGAACCTCAAGGAGTGGGCGAAAGCGCAGGGTGTGCATCCGCAGACTGCGTATCGCTGGTTCCGTGAGGGCACTTTGCCGGTGCCGGCCCAGAGGGTCGAAACACGCGTGATCCTGGTGAATGTGGCGGTCGACACCGCTCCTGAAGTGGTCGATGGTCGTGGACTGTATGCCGGTGTCTCCTCTGACGACCAGAAGCCGGATCTGGAACGCCAGGTCGCCAGGCTGTCGGCGTGGGCGGGGAAGGCCGGTCATCGGGTTGTGCGGGTCGAGTCGGAGATCGCTTCGGGTATGAACGGCTCGCGGTGCAAAGTCCGGCGGTTGCTTGCTGACCCGGGTGTGACCACGTGGTCGTGGAGCACAAGGACCGGCTCGGACGGATGAACGTGGAACTGGTCGAGGCCGCGTTGTCCGCACCCGGCCGCCGTCTGGTTGTTCTCGATGACGGCGAGGTCGAAGACGACGTGGTGCGGGACATGGTGGAGGTGCTGACCTCGTTCTGCGCCCGTCTGTGTGGGCGGCGCTTCGCGAAGAACCGGGCCCGCAGGGCGTTTGAGGCGGCCGAACATGGCTGAGCCCAAGAAGCAGCTCCGCGCCATCGACGCGCCGTTCGTGGCGCTCGGCCCGTCCGGTGTCGCGATACGTGACCGCCTCAAGGGCTTGACCGCCCAGGAGGAGACGGTTCTGCGTGGCGTGGGGGAGCACCTGGGCGTTCTCGCGTCCCGTGACCTCAAGCAGCGGTGCGCGGACGGCCTGGAGCACTCCACGCACACGTGGGCGGCCCGGAAGCGGGCGCTGACAGCCCAGTCGTCCTCGCGCTGGGCCGGGTCGATCACGAAGGCCACCCACGATCAGTGGGCGCTGTCCCGCCGCTGTCAGCTCGCGCACATCCAAAACCTTGAGGCTGGTGTCCGAACGCTGACGCACCGCCTGTCCCAGCCCATCGGGGAGAAGGGCAGCAAGCGGGCGCCGGGCGGATACCGCTCCAAGGGCGAGTGGTTCCACAAGTCCCGGCGTCTGCACATCCTGGAGCACCGTCTCGACGTCGCCCGGGCCGACCGGGACAACGGCGTCGTGCACGTCGTGCGCGGCGGCCGGCGGTTGCTCACCAACCGGCACAACCTCGAAAAGGCGCAGCTCACCGAGGCCGAGTGGCGCCAGCGGTGGGAAGCAGGACGCTGGTTTCTGGCCGCTGACGGTGAGTCCGGCAAACGCTTCGGCAACGAGACCATCCGAGTCACCCCCGGCGGTGAGGTGTCCCTCAAGCTGCCCGCGCCGCTGACACACCTGGCGAACGCCAAGCATGGCCGGTACGTGCTGAGCGCCCGTATCGCTTTCGCGCACCGGGGCCAGGAATGGCGGGACCGGATCGACGGCAACCGGGCCGTCGCCTACCGCATCCACTACGACGCCCCGCGCGGGCGCTGGTACCTCACCGCATCCTGGCAACGCCCCGTGGTCCAGACGATGCCGTTGGAGACGGCACGGGCCAAGGGCGTGATCGGCGTGGACACCAACGCCGACCATTTCGCCGCCTACCGGCTCGACGTGCACGGCAATCCGACCGGCGAACCGCGCCGCTTCTCCTATGACCTCAGCGGGTCGGCGGACCACCGGGACGCACAGATCCGGCACGCCATCACCCAAGTACTGCACTGGGCCAAGCGGGTCGGCGTCAACGCCATCGCGATCGAGGACCTGGACTTCACCGCCGAGAAGACCCGCGAGAAGCACGGCCGCAAGAAGCAGTTCCGGCAGCTCATCTCCGGTATGCCCACCGGCAAGCTCAAGGCCCGACTCGTCTCCATGGCCGCCGAGACCGGCCTTGTGATCGTCGCGGTCGATCCCGCCTACACCTCCAGGTGGGGCGCCCAGCACTGGCGCAAGCCGCTGGCCACCCCACGACGTGAGATGTCCCGTCACGATGCCGCTGGTATCGCGATCGGACGACGCGCCCTCGGGCACCCGATCCGGCGACGGACGGCACCGCCCCGCGACGACCAGAGTGATCGTCGCGGGCATCGGACCGTCCAGGCCGACCATGGTGCCCAAGAGCGTGAGGAAACCCGCCACCCCGTCACGGAGCGCGCACACGATGCACGTGCCCGAACGGGGACAACACAAAGAACGCGGGCGACCAGTGCACCCAACACCGTTCGGGATGCGCGCAGTGCCAGGACGTGGATCCAAGACCCACTCCTGCTCACTGATTAGGAACGGTTATGGTCGCCCTTGACCGCGCCCCTTCGGGCGGGTGTACGCATGGCGGCAGGGGGTGCGGGGATGGCCGGGCAGAACTGCCTGGTGGCGAACGACTGGATCTGCTGGGACTACGTCACCTCCCGGTCCCAGGAACTCACCGACGCCACGCTCGAACACGTCTGGATCACGGGCGCGTCCGTGTCCATCGGGCTGGTGGTGTCCCTCCCATTGGCGCTGCTGGCCCGCCGCGGACGGCACTGGGCCGCGCCCGTGCTGGGCCTGACCACCCTGCTCTACACCGTCCCCTCACTGGCCATGTTCTCCCTGCTACTTCCGCTGTTCGGCCTGTCGGCCTCACTGGTGGTGACCGGCCTGGTGCTGTACTCGCTGACCATCCTGGTCCGCAATGCGATGGCCGGCCTGGAAGCGGTCCCCGAGGACGTACGGGAGGCGGCGCGCGGCATGGGGTACGGGCCTGCGCGCCTGCTGTGGCAGGTCGAACTGCCCCTGGCGCTGCCCGCGCTGCTCGCCGGGGTGCGGATCGCCACCGTGTCCACGGTCGCGCTGACCACCGTCGGCTCCATCGTCGGCAAGGGTGGCCTCGGCAACCTCATCGCCCCTGCGGTCAACAGTTCCTTCAAGGCCCAGGTGCTCACCGCCTCCGTGCTGTGCGTGCTGCTCGCGCTGGTGGCGGACCTGCTGCTGCTCGGCCTCCAGCGCCTGCTCACGCCGTGGACGCGTACGACGAAGGAGGCGTGAGTCGATGGGCGTGCTGGGACAGGCCTGGGACTGGCTGGCGAACGGCGCCAACTGGGCCGGGGAGAACGGTGTGTGGCACCGGCTCGGCGAGCACGTGTACGTCAGCGGGATCTCCCTCGCCGTCGCCTGCGCGGTGGCGCTGCCGCTCGGCCTGTGGCTCGGCCATCTCGGTAGGGGCGGGGCGCTCGCCGTGAACGTCTCCAACGTCGGGCGGGCCGTCCCGGTCTTCGCCGTGCTGGCGCTGTTCATGGTCTCGCCGCTGCGCAGCGCGGGCTACCTGCCCACCGTCGCCGCGCTCGTGCTCTTCGCCGTGCCGCCGCTGTTGACCAACGCGTACGTCGGCATGCGCGAGGTGGACCGCGCGGTGGTGGAGGCCGCCCGGGGCATGGGCATGTCCGGCGGCCAGCTCTTCTGGCGGGTCGAACTGCCCCTGGCACGCGCACTGGTGATGACGGGTCTGCGCTCGGGCGCGGTCCAGGTGATCGCCACGGCCACGATCGCAGCCATGGTCGGTCAGGGCGGCCTCGGCCGCATCATCACCGCCGGTTTCAACACGTACAACACGCCACAGGTCGTCGCGGGAGCCCTGCTGGTGGCGGCGCTAGCCCTGCTGGTCGAGGGGGCCCTGGTGGCCGCGGACCGGCTGTTCCTGCGTCCGGCGGTGCGCTGATCCGTCGCCGGTCCGTCCGTCCGGGCGGCCGGACGATCCCGGCCCGTCCTTTCCCGTCGTTCGTCGTTCCCACTTCCTTGGAGGAGCAACATGAGCAAGTCCACGCGCGTCTTCGGCGCGGTACTGGGGGCGGTGGCCCTGACCGCTTCCCTCGCCGGGTGCAGCGGCGACAGCCTGGAGAAGAGCAAGGACGCCGGCGCGTCCGGGCCCGCTGCCGCCGGTGCGGACAAGGGCAAGGTGGTGATCGGCGCGGCCGGGTTCACCGAGTCCAACGTGCTGGCGGAGCTGTACGCGCAGGTGCTCCGGGACGCCGGCTACAGCACGTCGATCACGACGGTGAACAACCGCGAGCTGTACGAGCCCTCGCTGGAGAAGGGCGAGATCGACATCGTCCCGGAGTACGCGGCCACGCTGGCGGAGTTCCTCAACGCGAAGGTGAACGGGCCGAAGGCCCCGCAGGAGAAGCCGGTCGCGTCGAGCGACGTGGTGGCGACGACGGCGGCGCTGGAGAAGCTGGCGGGCCCCCTCGGCCTGAAGGTGCTGCCGGCCGGCCAGGCGGTCGACCAGAACGCGTTCGCGGTGTCGAAGGAATTCGCCCAGAAGAACAACCTGAAGACCCTCTCCGATCTTGGAAAGTCTGGACTGAAGGTGAAGATCGCGGCGGGTGACGAATGCGCCGTGCGGCCCTTCTGCGCACCGGGGTTGAAGACGACATACGGAATCGATGTTTCCGGTATTGACCCCAAGGGCGTCGGCACTCCGCAAGCCAAGCAGGCGGTCAAGGACGGGGTGGACCAGCTGGTGCTCACCACGACCACGGACGCCACGCTCGACAGCTTCGGCCTGGTCCTGCTGGAGGACGACAAGAAGCTCCAGAACGCCGACAACGTCCTGCCGGTGGTCAACGCCAAGGACGCCGGATCCCCAGAGGTGGCAGCCGCTCTGGACAAGGTGACCAAGGCCTTCACGACCGCCGAGCTAACGGATATGAACCACCGGGTGGACGCCCTGCGCGAGAAGCCGGCGGACGTCGCAAAGGCCTATCTCAAGGCGAAGGGCCTCACGAAGTAGGAGCGGTACGGGGTTTTTGGGTGGGGAAATGACGGGTGACTGCCATGGCGGTCCCTCCCGGCGGTAACGGGGGGACCACAGATTGCCGGTCAGTTACCCCACTGGACCGCCACGCCCTGTAAATTTCGGGCCATGCCCCGTGGACGCCACCGCAATCCCGAACCCCTGCACCGGCTGCTCACGCCGACGACCGTGGCCGGAGTCTCCGTCGCCAGTGCGGCCGCGGCCTGGCTGGTGGCGGAACCCGTTCCGCTACGCCTGCTCGTCGCCCTCGCGGCGACCGCGGGCGTGGCCGGCGCCGTGGTCATGCGCGCCTGGGACCGCGCGGCCGGGCGCCGTGTGGCGGAGCTCGCGCGCGAGCGGGTCAAGGACGAGTGGAAGACGGAAGAGCGAATAGCCGAGCTTGAGTCCGACCTCGAAGAGGCCCGGGTGCTGCGCGGCAAGCTCGATGCCAAGCTGCGGGCCAAGCGGGTCGAACTCGCGGGACTGCGCGGCGAACACGCCGCGCTGCTGCGGCGGTACGCGACCGCAGAGACCGAGCGGGCCAGTGCGCTGGAGCGCCGCCGGCTGCTCGCCATCGAGGCCGCCGCGGCCCCGGCCGCGGCGAAGGAGCTCCCGCCGGTGTCCGAGGAGCGCACGTCCAGCGGTGCGCCCACCTCGGTCGGCTACGCCCGGGCCCATGCGGCCCTGGTGGCGCTCGCCCGGAAGGCGGGGGCGGAAGCGGAGGCTGCCCGGCCGAAGGTGCTGGAGGGCACGGGCCCGGCGCCCAAGGCGCTGGAGGCCGGTACCCCGGCGGGGACTCCGGCCGGCGAGCCGCACGTCCGTACGGGCGCCGCCGCAGCCGGCCCGGCGTCCGCGCTCCCGGCACGTCGGCCGGCCGCGGCCGTGGCCCCGTACTCCGCCGCGCGGCGTCCGGCCTCCCGCGTCGAGGGCGGTTTCGACTTCTTCGGTACCAAGACCGCGGCCCAGGCCCGTGCGGTGATCGAGTCGGTCCAGAACGAGGACCTGGCCGACGTGGTCGGTGCGGAGGCCCTCGCGGTCCACAAGGCGGAGGCGGCCGGGCCCGCCACCGAGCCGCCGGTCAAGGAGCAGGGCTTCAAGCCGGCTACTCCCGAACAGCGCGCGGTCGGTCAGGTCATCGACCTGACGGCCCACGACGAGACCGAGCCGATCGACGTCGGCCGGCTGCGGACCGCCATCTCCTAACCGCGGAACCGCTGGGTCGCGGGGTCCCGGGGTCTTGGGGTCCCCGGGCCGTGAGATCCGGGGGCCGGCTCCTGACGCCGGCCCCGGGCGCAGCGCCGCCGGTTCACGGGTAGGCCAGGACGAGGCCCACGCCGACGGCCTCCAGCAGCAGTTGAGCGGTGAGTGCCGGGCCCTGGAACCGGCGGGGCGCGGCCATCGTCACCGCGAACGCCGCCACCGCGCCGACGATCAGCGCCACGAACAGCGCGAACGGGAAGGCCCTGCAGCCGCCGTACATCAGGCAACGGCTGCCGGTCTCCGACATGAGCACCAGGATCTTCGCCGCCACGAGGGCGGGCAGGAAGAGCACCGCGCCGATCCCAGCGCACCCGCGCATCCCCATCGAGGGGGCGAGCGCCGGCGCGGCGTCGGTGGTGTCGGTGGCATCGATCTGCGGGTTCCAGGACATGCCGCCATCGTGACCCGTGCCCCCGGTACGGCGGATCCGCTCAGGTGCTCAGACCTGCGGGCCGTGCTACTCAGAACAGCGGCAGCTGGCCGGGCAGATCCGCTAGGACGAACCCGTCCAGCGTCGGGGCCGATGCGCCGAGCACCACCCGTGCCCGGGATCCGGGACAGGACACCAGCTCGCCGCGGACCCGCCCGGAGGGCGGGTCGTGGCGGGCGATCCGGCCGGCGGTCACGGCGCAGTCGCGCCCACATGCGGGGCAGGCCCGTCGGGGGGAGTGGGACATAGCCCAAGTCTGCACTCCCGCACCGACATCAGGAGCCCGCCGCCGCCCCGTCCCGCTCCGGTCGGCCGGCCAGCCACGTCCGGTGCGCCTCGCACACCCGGTCCCACAGCGTCGCGCGGTCCGCAGGCGTCAGGTCGTCGAGGTCCCGCTCGAAGAGCCCGCCCGTCACCGCCCAGAACTCCCCGGGCGTGTCCAAGATCCGCTCGGTCGTCCCCTTCACGGGGTCGATCCGGCTCAGCACCCGGCCCCGCAGCGTGTCGACGCCGTCCGCGTCGCGCCGCAGCAGTGCGAGGGTCCGTACGAAGCCGGAGTCCTGCGCGGTGGACAGCCGCTGGTGCGTGGCCTCGAAATCGCCCGTCGTCGCCGGGGCCGAGCGGATGTTGACCGCCGGGCACGGGCCCTTCTCGTTGAGGTACCTCCAGCCGGTCTCCTCGCCTTCCAGCCGGGCGAGCCCGTAGGTGAATCCCCCCTGCCGGTGTGTTCCGACGCGCAGCGGCAGTGGTTCGTGCGGCCCGTCGCCGAGGCCCACGTCGACGAAGAACTCCTCCCCGCCGACCCGGACGGTCAGCGCGAGGTGGTCACCGCTGACGTCGCGGCGCTCACGGTCCGCCGGGCCGAGCACGCCCGCGACGTGCCGGGTCACCTCGTAGCCGAGGACCTCAAGGAGCAGGGCGAAGGCGCCGTTGAGGTGGAAGCAGTACCCGCCGCGACCGGCGGCGAAGCGGCGTACGGAGAGCTCCGGATCGATGCCGGGCGGCCGGCCGAGCTGGATGTCGATGTTCTCGTACGGGATGCGTTCGAGGTGGGCGCGCTGGAGCGCGAACAACGCGTCCACGGTGGGCTGGGGCGGCCGGGGGAAGCCGAGCCGCCGCAGGTAGCCGTCGTACATGCCTTGGGTCATCCCCGCACCCTAGGCACAAACGCCCCGTGGACTCCCGTGAGTTGCGCTACTTGTCGATGTCGCCGACGACGAAGAACAGCGAGCCCAGGATCGCCACCATGTCCGCGACCAGCTGGCCCGGAAGCAGCACCGCGAGCGCCTGGATGTTGTTGTAGGAGGCGGAGCGCAGCTTCAGCCGGTACGGGGTCTTCTCGCCCTTGGAGACCAGGTAGTAGCCGTTGATGCCGAGGGGGTTCTCGGTCCAGGCGTACGTGGCCCCCTCGGGCGCCTTCAGCACCTTCGGAAGGCGCTGGTTGATCGGCCCGGGCGGCAGTTCGGCCATCCGGTCCAGGCAGGCGACCGCGAGATCGAGGGAGTTGTGGGTCTGGTCCAGCAGGCACTCGAAGCGGGCCAGGCAGTCGCCGTCGGTCCGGGTGACCACCTCCAGGACGTCCTGGAGCTCTCCGTACGCCAGGTACGGCTCGTCGCGGCGCAGGTCGAAGTCGACGCCGGAGGCGCGGGCGATCGGGCCGGAGACCCCGTACGCGTGCACCGCCTCCGGGGACAGGACGCCGACTCCGCGGGTGCGGGCGCGGAAGATCTCGTTGCCGTGGACCAACTTGTCGTAGACGTCCATGCGGCTGCGGACGTCGGCGATCGCGGCGCGCGCCCGGCCGAGCCAGCCGGCCGGGAGGTCCTCCTTGAGGCCGCCGACGCGGTTGAACATGTAGTGCATGCGACCGCCGGAGATCTCCTCCATGACCGCCTGGAGCTCCTCGCGCTCGCGGAACGCGTGGAAGATCGGGGTGATCCCACCCAGTTCGAGCGGGTACGACCCGAGGAACATCAGGTGGTTGAGGACCCGGTTCAGCTCGGCGAGCAGGGTCCGCATCCACACGGCCCGCTCGGGGACCTCCATGCCGAGCATCCGCTCGACCGCCATGACCACGCCCAGCTCGTTGGAGAACGCGGACAGCCAGTCGTGCCGGTTCGCGAGCATCACGATCTGGCGGTAGTCGCGCGCCTCGAAGAGCTTCTCGGCGCCGCGGTGCATGTAGCCGACGACCGGCTCGGCGCTGACGATCCGCTCGCCGTCCAGGACGAGGCGCAGGCGCAGCACGCCGTGCGTGGAAGGGTGCTGCGGTCCGATGTTGAGCACCATGTCGGTGCTCTCCGCCGCACCGCCGATGCCGACCGTGGTCTCCGTCATGCGCGCATTCTCGCAGCCCTAGGCTGAACGCATGGAAACGGGGACGATGGGCGGGACGGGCCGACCCGAGTGGGTGGGGTTGCCGGGTGGGCTGCTGACCCTGCGGCGGCTGCTGCTACTGATCTGGACGGTGCCGCTCGCCGCCGGCACGTCCCTCGTGCTGGGGCTGGCGGTCGGACCGGTCTGGTCTGCCGTGGGGCTGTTCTGGCTCGCAGTCCTGGCCTGGGGCTGGGTGCTGCTCGGACGTAACTGGCGGTCCTGGCGGTACGCCGAGCGCGCCGATGACCTGCTGATCAGCCGCGGGGTGCTGTGGCGGGCGCAGACCGTGGTCCCGTACGGACGGATGCAACTGGTCGAGGTGACCTCCGGGCCGCTGGAACGTCGCTTCGGGCTGGCCTCGGTACAACTGCACACGGCGGCAGCAGCGACGGACGCCAAGATTCCGGGGCTGGTCCCGGGCGAGGCGGAACGGCTGCGGGACCGGCTGACCGAGCTCGGCGAGGCAAGGTCGGCGGGCCTGTGAGCGACGACGTGTCCGTGGGCGCCGACGATCCGCCGGGCACCGCTGCTTCGGCCGCCCCCGCCGCCCCACGGCCCGCCGGGGCCGCCGGGGCCGCCGGGTCCGCCGGGCCGTGGGACGGCGACCGCGGCCCGGGCGCGTCCGCGGAGCGCCGACTGCACCTGTTCACGCCGCTGCGCCGCGCCTGGGTGCCGATCGCCGCGACCGTCGGCGTGATCGCCCAGCAGGGCGAGAACCTGGCGCAGTGGATCGCGGACGTCTCCACCGGCCTGCGGGTCCTGGCGTCGCTCGCGCTGGTCCTCGTCTTCGCCGTGTACGGCTTCCTGAGCTGGTGGTTCACCCACTTCGCGGTGACCGACACCGAGCTGCGCATCCGCAGCGGGCTGGTCTTCCGGCGGACCGCGCACATCCGGCTCGACCGGATCCAGGCGGTGGACGTCACCCGGCCGCTGCTTGCCCGGCTGGCCGGGGTCGCCAAACTCCGGCTCGACGTCATCGGCACCGAGGACAAGGACGAGCTGGCTTTCCTCGGCGAGGAGGAGGCCGTGGCGCTGCGCGCCGAGCTGCTGGCCCGAGCAGCCGGCTTCGCCCCGGCGCAGGCCGTCGCGCTCGGCGAGGCCCCGCAGCGCGAACTGCTGCGGGTGGGCCCCCGCGACCTCGTGGTGTCGCTCGCGCTCACGCTCTCGGCCTGGGCCGCGCTGCCCGTCGCCCTGGCCGCCCCGGTCGTCGTCTGGTGGTTCAGCGACAACCCGTGGGCGGTGCTCGGCGTCCTGCTGCCCGCTCTGGGCGGGGCCTGGGCGGGTACCGCCGGCCGGTTCCTCGCCGAGTACGACTGGCGGGTCGCCGAGTCCCCGGACGGGCTGCGCCTGGACCACGGGCTGCTGGACCGGGCCCACGAGACCGTACCGCCGGGGCGGGTGCAGACCGTACGGATCGTGGAGCCGTTGCTGTGGCGGCGCCGGAACTGGGTGCGGGTGGAGCTGGCGGTGGCCGGCTCGAAGAACGAGGTCCTGGTCCCGGTGGCCTCGCGGGCCGCAGCCCAGGCCGTGGTCGCGCGGGTGCTGCCGGGCGTCGACCTCGCCGCCCTCGCCTTCGGCCCGTCCCCGAAGGCCGGGTCGCCGTGGGTGGTCCCGGTGTGGTGGAAGGGCTACGCCCTGGCCGTCTCCGCGGACGTGTTCGCCGCACGCAAGGGCCTGCTGTGCCGCCGTACCGAGATCGTCCCGCACGCCAAGGTCCAGAGCGTCCGCCTCACCCAGGGGCCGTGGGAGCGCGCCCGCGGCCTGGCCGACGTCCACGTGGACACCGGAGCGAACGGTACGGTCACGGCCCGCCTGCGGGCGGCGGCCGAAGCCGCCGACCTGCTCGACGCCCAGGCGGCCCGCTCCCGCACCTCGCGGGCCGACGCCCGCCCGGACCGCTGGATGGCCTGAGCCACCCGACGGCCCCTCACCCTCCGGGAGGGGTCAGGCGCCGCCGGCCCTGACCAGGCCCGTCTCGTACGCGAGGACCACCACCTGCACGCGGTCGCGTAGGCTCAGCTTGGTCAGGATCCGACCCACGTGCGTCTTCACCGTCGCCTCGGAGAGGACGAGGCGGCCCGCGATCTCGCCGTTCGACAGGCCTTGGGCCACCAGCAGCATGACCTCGCGCTCGCGTTCCGTCAGACGCTCGATCTCCTTGTTCTGCGGCTCCTGCGTGCTCGTCGGCAGCATCGGTGCGAAACGGTCCAGCAGGCGCCGGGTCGTGGACGGGGCCACCACCGCGTCACCGCTGTGCACGGAGCGGATGGCGGCCAGCAGTTCCGCTGGCGGGACGTCCTTCAGCATGAAACCGCTCGCGCCCGCCTTCAGGCCCGAGAAGGCGTACTCGTCCAGGTCGAAGGTGGTCAGGATGATCACGTCGGGGTGCTCGTCCCGCTCACAGATCCGCCGCGTGGCCTCGACCCCGTCGAGCTTCGGCATCCGGACGTCCATCAGCACCACGTCCACCTTCGTGGACCGCAGCACCTCCAGCGCCTCCAGGCCGTCGCCGGCCTCGGCGACGACCTCCATGTCCGGCTGGGCGGCGAGCACCATGCGGAAGCCCGTGCGCAGCAGTACCTGGTCGTCGACCAGCATTACTCGGATGGACATCAGTTACCTCGACCTCGTCATGTCTTCTTCAGGGGGAGCAGTGCGCTGATCCGGAAGCCGCCGCCCGGGCGCGGGCCCGCGTCCAGGGTGCCGCCGACCATGCCGATCCGCTCGCGCATGCCGATCAGCCCGTGCCCGGCGCCGTCGGCGCCGCCGTCCTCGTACAGTTCGTGGGCAGCCCCCCGCCCGTCGTCCTCGACGAGCAGGCCGAGCCCGTCGTCGAAGTAGACCAGTCGGACGCTCGCCTTGGCGTCCGGGCCGCCGTGCTTGCGGGTGTTCGTCAGCGCCTCCTGCACGATCCGGTACGCGGTGAGCTCGACGCCGCTGGGCAGCCGACGCGGCGTGCCCTCGACCTCGAAGTCCACCGCGAGGCCCGCCGCCCGCACCTGCTCGACCAGGACTTCGATCTGCTCGACGTCCGGCTGGGGCACGTAGTCCTCGGACTCCTGCGGCTCCCCGGTGCGCAGCACGCCCAGCAGCCGGCGCATCTCGGCCAGGGCCTGGCGGCCGGTGCCGGAGATGGTGTGCAGGGCTTCCTTGGCCTGTTCCGGGGCCACATCCATGACGTACGCCGCCCCGTCCGCCTGGACCACCATCACCGAGACGTTGTGCGCGACGACGTCGTGCAGCTCGCGGGCGATCCGTGCGCGCTCGGCGGCCACGGCCACCTTCGCCTGGGCCTCGCGCTCCTTCTCCAGGCGCTGGTTCCGCTCGATGAGCTGGGCGTAGTAGGCCCGGCGGGTGCGCAGGGAGTCGCCGAGCACCCAGGCGAGCGCGAAGGGGACGATGGCGAAGACCAGGAAGAGGAGGTTGTTGGTGGAGTCGCCCTTGTCCACGGGGAAGCGCAGTGCGTAGAGGGGCGCGGCCAGCAGGCCGACGGCGAGCGCCGTACGGGACATCCGGCGCGAGATGTCGGCCGAGGCGGCCACCGTGTACAGGATGATCAGCATGGCGAGGTCGGCGTTCTGGACCTCGGTGCCGGTGACCAGCTGGTAGGCGCCGGTGCCGACGGCCAGCCAGAACATCTGCTGCGTCCACTTGCGGCGCAGCGCCACGACCGCGCCCATCGCGAGCACCGCGGGGACGGCGATCAGTCGCGCGGCGGTGCTGTTGTATCCGTCGTCGGCGACCTGCACCATCCCGACCCCGACCAGGAGGACAGCCCAGAAGCTGTCGACGCCCGTCGGGTGTCTGCGGAGGAAGTCGTAGAGGCGCTGCACGTAACCCAGAGTAGGCAAAGACGATAGGTGCTGGAGTCAACCACAGGTGCGATCCGGGCAACGGGGGTGTACTCCCCAAGGTGGAGGCCAAGCCTAACCTTTCATGGATGAGCACTCAGGGAGAAGTCGCAGATCCGGTTCCGGTTCCGGTTCGGTGGCGGACGGCGATGGAGGCCGCGCTCTACGGGCCGGACGGTTTCTACGTGCGCCCCGGCGGGTCGGGACCGGCCGGGCACTTCCGCACCTCCGTGCACGTCTCGCCGCTGTACGCGGGGGCGGTCGCCCGTCTCCTGTGCCGGGTGGACGAGCAGCTCGGGCACCCGGCGGAGCTGGACCTCGTCGACGTCGGCGCCGGGCGGGGGGAACTGCTGGCGGGGGTGCTGGCCGCGCTCCCGCCGCCGACGGCGGCCCGGGTGCGCCCGTACGCGGTGGAGCGGGCCGAGCGGCCGGACGGCCTCGACCCGCGGATCCGCTGGGTTCCCGAACCGCCCCCCGGGACGACGGGGCTGCTGTTCGCCAACGAGTGGTTGGACAACGTCCCACTGGAGATCGCGGAGGACGGGCGGTACGTCCTGGTCGCCCCGGACGGTACGGAGAGCCGCGGCCCCGTGGTGGACGCCGCGGACCGGGCCTGGCTGGAGCGCTGGTGGCCCGGCGCGGGGCGCGCCGAGATCGGGCGCGCGCGGGACGAGGCCTGGGCGGCGGCCGTGGCGACGGTGGACCGGGGCCTGGCGGTGGCGGTGGACTACGCCCACACCCGCGAGGCCCGCCCCCCGTACGGCACGCTGACCGGATTCCGGGAGGGGCGGGAGGTCCGCCCGGTCCCGGACGGGAGCTGCGACGTCACCGCCCACGTGGCACTGGACGCCTGTGCGGGTGCGGGTGCGGTGCTGCTGAGTCAGCGCGAGGCCCTGAGCGAACTCGGTGTCTCGGGGGCCAGGCCGCCCCTGGCACTGGCCGCGTCGGACCCGGCGGCGTACGTGCGGGGGCTCGTGGCGGCGGGGGAGGCGGCCGAGCTGACCGCCCGCGGAGGGCTCGGCGACTTCGGCTGGCTGGTGCAGCCCGTCGGTATCGAGGCCTGGCCGGGAGCCGCCGGTTGAGGCGGGCACCGCGGGCGTCCCGCTCGGGTACGCCCCGGACGCCCCGCCGCGGCTCGGCACGCCGCGGCTCGGTGTGCTGTGACGCCGGTGGGGGCGAACGTCGCCCCCACCGGCGCCGGAGTGCGGGCGCCAGGTGCCCGGTTACTCCGTCACGTCGTGGTCGTGGCCCTCGCGGAGGCCGCCGCCGCTGCCCGCGCCGCCGTCCGTCGGCTTCGGTCCGACCGGCTGCGACAGCGGGGCCAGGTCGAACGCGTAGTGGCCGACCGCGTTCGCGATGACGTCGACGTTGATGTCGAGCGCCTTCTGGTCGATGTTCGCGATCGTGTCGCCCTTGCCGTGGTAGTTCACGTCGTACGCGACGCCCGCCTGGCCGCCGAACTTCGCCGCCTGCGCCGCCGTCTTGATGCCCTCGGCGCCCGTGTCCGTACCACCGGACGCGATGCCCGCCTCGATGAAGGGGCCGTAGTCCGAGCGGCCGGTGAAGTCCGAGCCCTCGTGCGGGATGTTCTGCGCGTCGAGGAAGTCCGTGATGCCCTTCTCCAGCTGGGCCGAGCCCTCCGGGCCGGGGCCCGAACCGACGTGGTCGGAGTCGTCGCCGTCGTAGACGAAGTACGCGGCGTTGGGCGAAGCGATCATGTCGAAGTTCAGGTACAGCTTGATCTGCTTCTTCTGTGCGTCGCTCAGCCCGCCGACGTACGCCTCGGAGCCGAGCAGGCCGAACTCCTCCGCCGACCACCAGGCGAACTTGACCTTGTTCTTGATCTTGTTCTGGCTGCTCGCGAGGCGTTGCGCGACCTGGAGGATGCCCGCCGAGCCCGAGCCGTTGTCGTTGATGCCGGGGCCCGCCGCGACCGAGTCGAGGTGGGCCCCGAGGAAGACGGTGTTGTTCTCGTCGCCGCCCCGCGTCTCCGCGATGACGTTGTACGTCGTGCGGTTCTCGCGGAGTTCGCGGATGTCGAGGGTGACCTCGACCGGGCCGGCCGCGGCCTCGGCGGCGAGCCGCTCGCCCTCGGCCTTGGTGACGCCTCCGGTCGGGATCTTGCCGGCGTTCGGGTCGCCCAGGGTGCCGTTGAGGGCGCCCTCGGTGTTGTTGTAGATGATCGCTCCGACCGCGCCGGCCGCGGCGGCGTTGGCCTGCTTGGTCGCGAAGGTGCAGCCGCCGCGCTTGACCAGCGCGATCTTGCCGGTGAAGGCGCCCGCGGCGAAGTCGCCCGGCTCGCAGCCGTTCGTACCGTCCGCGTCCACGGGCGCGACGGAGACCTGCGCCGTCGCTCCGCCTTCCGGACCGCTCGCCGTGTACGTCATCAGCTTGATCGGGACGTCCCGCCCGCCCGCGCCGTTGACCTTCAGCGTCTCGGCGATCGTCTCGACGTACACGAAGTCGAACTCGTTCTTGGAGACCTTGTAGCCGGCTGCCTTCATCACGGCCTCGACGTACTGCGCGGACTGGACGTGGCCCTTGGAACCGGCCACGCGCGTGCCGTTGTTGTAGTCGGCGATGGACTGGAAGACCTTCAGGTGCTTGTTGGCACCCTTGCCGGTCGAGTCCTTGACCAACTTCCTGGCCAGTGCGTCGCCCCGCGCGGCGTCGCTCTGGGGGCTACCGGTGGCTCCGGCCGGCCCGGCCAGGAGCAGCGGCGAGGCGAGGGCCATCGCCGCCAGGGCGGCGGTTGCTGCGGCTATACGACGTGAGGGCATAAGGGTCCTTCCACGGCTGATGCGAACAGACATACGGACACGGATGCGGTGCGCGGTACGTGGGGGAGCGGTGGACGCACGGTATAGAAGCAGGAGCCGATCTGGCCAGAGGTGTTGCTGATTCCGGGTGGTGGACTCCGCATATCGGTGAATCGCGCCGTCCCAAACCGGCCAGCGCTCTAACGGAGGATGCCTTCGATGAAGTCCGACCCGATCCTGGAGACCACCGACAGGTCCAACTGGTGCTGCACATAGCGTCCTTGGCGCCGCGTGTGCAGCAGACCGGCCTTCTTCAACGCCGACAGGTGCCGGGACACCTCCGGTGCGGTGATTCCGTGTACGGTCGCCAGCTCGCTCGTGGTGTACGGCGCCCGGGCCAGGCTCCGGCACAGGTTCATCCGCATCGGATGGGCGAGCGCCTCCATCCGTCGCTGGAGCAGCTCCACGGAGCCGGGTTCGGGGAGTTCGGATGAGCCCAGCGGATAGTGGACCACCGGCGTCCAGCCGGGTGCGTGCAGGACGAGCAGGTGCGGCCAGCCGAAGTGTGTCGGTACGAAGACCAGTCCGGGCCCGGTCTCCGGGCCGGTGGCGGTCGCCGTGCCGTGGACCATCTTGTCGGCGGTGATGGTGGTGGCGGCCTCATCGACGCTCAGCGCCGAGGAGACCTCCTTCAGTACGGCAACCAGCCCCTTGCGCCGGAGCACCTCGGCCTTGTGCCGGGCATCGGCGCTCTGGCGGGGTTCTATCCGCTGCCAGGTCTCCGCGAAGAACGCCTCGTCGCAGTCCTCCAGGAGCCGGCGCAGCCACACCCGTACCGCGGCCGTGTCGTCCAGCAGCCGCAGGGAGAAGGCCAGCGGGCGGGGACCGCGGGCGGCGGCGGTCTCCAGCGCCCTGGCGCGGGCTGCCGGGTCGGTCAGCGGGGAGGGTCCGCCGCCCTCGTTGTAGAGGGCCAGCCAGCAGTGCTCCAGGGCGGCCATCACGAACCGCTCGTCGTCCATCCGGTCGAGTACGTCGAGCTCCTCGGCCAGGGTCGCGGCCGGGCGCCCCGTCCCGCCTCGGACACCGGCGAAGGCCATGAAGATGTCGGAGAAGGAGCTGCGCCACATGAATTCGCCTTCGAGCAGCCGGTCCGCGAGGCAAGGGTCGAGCGCGGCGGCCGTGGCGGTGGTCCAGGAAGCGAGCCCGGGATGGTGGGCGGGCTGGGAGAGCGCGTGCAGGGTCATGCAGAGCTCTGCGAGCGGCGAGGGGGAGAAGGTGATGCGCTCGGTGGGCAGCCCGGCGATGTCGATGGTGACGCTCATCGGGCCATTCTGCCGGTGCTCCGCTTGCCCCGAGCGGCCGTGGCGTGCGGCCCTCCACCGCCTCCCGACCCACCCCGCTCCCGCGGAGGTGACTTCAGATGCCGGCCTCCTTGAGCGCCCGCAGGAACACCGACCAGGCGGCCGTGGTGACGGGTGAGGTGGGCGTCGCCGGGATCTGCGCTCCCGGCCACCTTCACGGCCGTGCCCGGGCCGGTGGCGACGTGCACGCAGGCTTCGCCCTCCTGGCAGAACGACGACTTCTTCCAGCTGAGCTGAGTCATGGGGGCTCCTTCGTTCACAGGCTGCGCAGGATGTTGTGGATGAGCCGCGGGCTGGGCGACCAGTCAGGCGCCGCCCTGCCGGAGTGCCCGCAGGAACACCGACCAGGCGGCCGTGGTGACGGTGAGGTGGGCGTCGCCGGGATCTGCGCTGCCGGCCACCTTCACGGCCGCGGGTTCGGTGGCGACGTGCACGCAGGCTTCGCCGGTGCCGCAGTAGGACGACTTGCGCCAGCTGAGCTCGGACATCGAGGTCTTCCCTTCACAGGCTGCGCAGGATGCTGATGACGAACTGGCTGCTCTCCTCGCGGTCGAGGGCCATGGCCTCCATTCGGTCGAGGAGGAGCCGGTATCCGCCCAGTCGAGCTTCGGCATCCACCAGGGCCGGTCCGTGGGACTGGTCCAGGTGGACCGTGTCGAGCTGTGGCACCGGCCCGCGGGCGTAATAGATCGACTGGCCGGCCCCGGGGAAGGATCCGGCGTTGAACGGGATCACCAGGATGCGGACATGCTTCCGTTCTCCCATCTCCACGAGATGGGAGAGCTGACCCTTCACGATGGCAGGCCCGCCGAACTGCATCCGCAGCGCCGCCTCGTGGATGATCGCGGTATACGGAATGGGGTTGCTCCGGTAGAGCACTTCCTGCCGCTTGATCCGGTGGGACACCCGGTGCTCGACCTCGGGTGGGGTCAGTTCCGGCAGCACCTGCCGGAAGACTTCTCGCGCGTGGTCGGGTGTCTGCAAGAGGCCTGGGATATGGGCCGTGTACGCGGCGCGCAGCGTCAACGCGTGGTGCTCCAGCTCGGCGAGGTCCAGGAGGCTGGGTGGCAGGACTCCCCGGTACTGCTCCCACCAGCCGTTCGTGCGATCAGTGGCCATCGCGGCCAGTGCATCGACGAGTTGGGGGTCGCAGACGGAGTAGACGCGCGCCATCGCGCGAACGCGCTCAGGACTCACCCCGAACCGGGCCGTCTCCACATTGCTCAGCTGCCCCGAGCTCGTGCCGATCGCAGCAGCGGCCTCCGTCGCGGTCATACCGGCCCGCTCGCGGAGTTTGCGCAGTTCAGCCGCCAGCCGGGCACGACGGGCCGTCGGGACGGGTCGAGCGACCACGCTCACTCCTCACTCACACGAGGGAATTCCGGATCGAAGACCTTGGATTCTCACAAAGAATCTTTGAGTGCCCCCTAGTCTGGGAAGCAGGCCACCCGCCCGGAAGTACCCCGCTCGACGGAGCGGCACTGTCACCGGGCAGTCCGTGCAACGACACAACACCCCTCCCCGATCGGAGACTTCCTTGGGTCTCACCGTATCCCCGTCGTGGGCCTACAGCCTGCAACTCCCACAGGATCCCCGCGCACCCGGCATCGCACGCGGAACCCTGCGCGCGGTGCTCGCCACCCACGCCATGAGCGAGCACCGCGAAGCCGCCGAGCTGCTGGCCGGGGAACTCGCCACCAATGCCTACCTGTACTCCGATGGCCCGTACACGCTGCGGGTGCGGGCGATGGACACCGGACGCCTGCGGATCAGTGTCTGGGACAACAACCCGCACATCCCAGCACCCTTCGGCCCCGCCTGCGGCCCGCACGAAACCGCGTGGGACGCCGAGAGGGGGCGCGGGCTGTTCCTCGTATGCGCCTACGCCGACAACTGGGGCGGGTATCCGCTCGGCGGAACGGGTCTGTACGGCAACGCCGGGGGAAAGCTGCTGTGGGCGGAGGTCGGCCCCTGATGCGCGCCGCCCGCCCGGCCACCGCCCGGCCGGGCCGTACGCAGTGCATACGGCGGCGACCGGGCGGGGCGGAGACTGAACCCGGCTCGGTCAGTCGAAGTTGGGCGCGTTGCGCTCGTAGACCAGGCGCAGCCCGATCAGCGTCAGCCACGGTTCGTGGTCGTCGATGACCGAGGCCTCGCCGAGGACGATCGGGGCCAGGCCGCCGGTGGCGATGACGCGGACATCGTCCGGATCCCCGTGCGGACCGGCGAGCTCCTTGGCCATGCGGGTGACGATCCCGTCGACCTGCCCCGCGAAGCCGTAGACCACGCCCGACTGCATCGCCTCGACCGTGGACTTGCCGATCACGTTGCGCGGCCGGGCCAGCTCGATCTTGCGGAGCTGCGCGCCCCGGACGCCGAGGGCCTCCATCGAGATCTCGATGCCCGGGGAGATCACCCCGCCCACGTACTCGCCCTTCGCGGACACCGCGTCGAAGGTGGTCGCCGTCCCGAAGTCGACCACGATCGCGGGGCCGCCGTAGAGCTCGACGGCCGCGACCGCGTTGATGATGCGGTCCGCGCCGACCTCCTTGGGGTTGTCCATGAGGATCGGCACGCCCGTCTTGATGCCCGGCTCGACCAGCACCGCCGGCACGTCGCCGTAGTAGCGGCGCGTCACCTCGCGCAGCTCGTGCAGCACCGACGGCACCGTCGAGCAGATCGCGATGCCGTGGATGCCGTCGCCCAGTTCGCTGCCGAGCATCGGGTGCATGCCCATCAGGCCCTGCATCAGGACGGCCATCTCGTCGGCGGTGCGGCGCGGGTCCGTGGAGATGCGCCAGTGCTCCACGATCTCGTCGCTGTCGAACAGGCCCAGCACGGTGTGGGTGTTGCCGACGTCGATGGTCAGCAGCATTACCGCTCCTCGCGCAGGTCCAGGCCGATGTCGAGGATCGGGGACGAGTGCGTGAGTCCGCCGACCGCGAGGTAGTCGACGCCCGTCTCCGCGTACACGCGGGCGTTGGCCATGGTGAGGCGGCCCGAGGACTCCAGCAGCGCGCGGCCGTGGACCAGCGCGACGGCCTCCTCGGTCTCCATCGGCGTGAAGTTGTCCAGCAGGATCAGGTCCGCGCCCGCGTCCAGGGCCTCGCGCACCTGCTGGAGGGTGTCCACCTCGACCTCGATCGGCAGGTCGGGGAACTGCTCGCGCACGGCCTTGAACGCCTCCGCGACACCGCCCGCGGCGATGACGTGGTTGTCCTTCACCAGCGCCGCGTCCGACAGCGACATCCGGTGGTTGACGCCGCCGCCGCAGCGCACCGCGTACTTCTCCAGGGAGCGCAGGCCCGGCGTGGTCTTGCGGGTGTCGCGGACCTTCGCCTTGGTGCCCTCCAGTTCGTCGGCCCACGTGCGGGTCGCCGTCGCGATGCCCGACATCAGGCAGAGCAGGTTCAGCGCGCTGCGCTCACCGGTGAGCAGGTCCCGGGTGCGGGCCTTGACCGTCAGCAGCACCTGGCCGGGCTCTACGCGGTCGCCGTCCTCGACGTGCCGCTCGACCTCGAACTCGTCCTCGCAGACGACCGACAGGACGGCCTCGGCGACCCGCAGACCGGCGACCGTGCCCGCCTCGCGCGCAGTGAAGTCGGCGTGCGCGACGGCGTCCTCGGGGACGGTGGCGACCGTGGTCACGTCAACCCCGCCGTCCAGGTCCTCGGAGATCGCCATGTGGGCGATGTCCTCGACCTCGATGGGGTCCAGGCCCGCGTCGGCCAGCAGCTGGGCCAGCGCCGGGTCCAGGCCGCTCTCCTCGCCGTCGCCGCAGCCGCAGCCGTCGCCGCAGCCGCCCGCGGACTCGTCGAGGAGCGGAAGCTCCGCGTGCTCGTGCTCGTGGTCGTGCTGTTCGGGGGTGCTCACGATGACTGCTCCTGGCTCAGGGGGTGCTGTACGGGCGGAAAGCCCGCGGAGTCGGTGGGGGTGACGACCAGGGCCCGCTTCTCGGTGGCGGACAGCCGGACCACGAGGTGGCGGCGCCAGGCCGCGTCGTCCCGGTCGGGGTGGTCCTCGCGCCAGTGGCAGCCGCGGGTCTCCTCGCGCCGCTGGGCGGCGGCGACCAGGACCCGGGCGACGCACAGCAGGTTCGTGGCCTCCCAGGTCTCGGTACCGGGCACGGCGGTCTTGCCGTCCGTCTCCAGCGTGGTGAGGGCCGTCGTGTACAGCTCCTCAAGGGCGGCGGCGGCCGTGCGCAGGGACTCGGCGGAGCGGAGCACGCCCGCGCCGTCCGTCATGATGCGCTGGATCTCGTACCGCGCCCCGGCGGGCTGGAGCGGGCCGGTCGCGGGGACCGGGATGCCCGGGCCGCTGCCGGAGGGCTCGCTACTGATGATGTCGTCGGCGATCCGCTCGGCGAAGACCAGGCCCTCCAGCAGGGAGTTGGAGGCGAGCCGGTTCGCGCCGTGCACGCCGGTGCAGGCCACCTCGCCGCACGCGTACAGGCCGGGGACGGTGGTGCGGCCGTGCAGGTCGGTCCGTACACCGCCGGACGCGTAGTGCGCGGCGGGCGCGACCGGGACGGGCTCGGTCACCGGGTCGATGCCGTGGGCGCGGCAGGCCGCCAGGATCGTCGGGAAGCGCTGCTCCCACATCTCGGCACCGAAGTGCCGGGCGTCCAGGTACATGTGCTGCGCGCCCTGCTCCTGCATGCGGCGCGTGATGGCCTTCGCGACGATGTCGCGCGGGGCCAGCTCCGCCAGCTCGTGCTGCCCGACCATGAAGCGCACGCCGTCGCCGTCGACCAGGTACGCGCCCTCGCCCCGGACCGCCTCCGACACCAGCGGCTGCTGGCCCTCGGCGTCCGGGCCCAGGAAGAGCACCGTCGGGTGGAACTGGACGAACTCCAGGTCGGAGACCTCGGCCCCGGCCCGCAGGGCGAGCGCCACGCCGTCGCCGGTGGACACCGACGGGTTGGTGGTGGCCGAGAAGACCTGGCCCATGCCGCCGGTCGCGAGGATCACGGCGGGTGCGTGCACGGCGCCGACGCCGTCGTGCTGGCCCTCGCCCATGACGTGCAGGGTGACGCCGGCCGTACGGCCCTGCGCGTCCTGGAGGAGGTCCAGGACGAGCGCGTTCTCGACGGTCTCGATGCCGGCTTCCTGGACCGCTTCGACCAGGGCCCGGGAGATCTCGGCGCCGGTGGCGTCGCCGCCCGCGTGCGCGATCCGGCGGCGGTGGTGGCCGCCCTCGCGGGTCAGCTCTATCTCGCCGGTCTCGGCGGAGGTGTCGAAGACGGCGCCGGTGGCGATGAGGCGGCGCACGGCGTCCGGCCCCTCGGTGACGAGCAGCCGCACGGCAGCCTCGTCGCACAGGCCCGCGCCCGCGACCAGGGTGTCGTCCAGGTGCTGCTCGGGCGTGTCGCCGTCGCCGATGGCCGCGGCGATGCCGCCCTGTGCCCAGCGGGTGGAGCCGTCGTCGAGGCGGGCCTTGGTGACCACGACCGTACGGCGTCCCGCGGCGGCGCAGCGCAGTGCTGCGGTCAGGCCGGCGACGCCGGAGCCGACGACCACGACGTCGGCGTCGACGGCCCAGCCGGGGGCGGGGGCGTGCAGCCGTATGCCGGTACCGGCGGTGCCTGTGCCTGGGGTGCTCACGTGTGTGCTCCGAACTCCAATGGGATGTTGTCGATCAGCCGGGTCGTCCCCACCTTCGCGGCGACGGCCAGCACGGCCTGCCCGGTGAAGTCGGGGCCGACGTCGGTGAAGTCCTGCGGGTCCACCAGCGCCAGGTAGTCCAGCAGCAGCGGCGGCTCGTGCCGGCCCGCCTCCTCCAGGACGTGCAGCGCGGCGGCCCGTACGGCGTCCGGCAGCCCGGCGTTCGCGGCGGACACGGCGTGCGCGTCGGCGGAGGCCCGGATCTCGCCGAGCCGGGCCAGGGCGGTGGCCCGCTCGTCGCTGGCCGGGGAGGCCTCGGCCCGGGCGCGCAGCGCGGCCTGGGCGGCGAGCCGGTCCTGCCCGGCGAACAGGGCGCGCGAGAGGGCCAGCGCGGTCCGGCGCTCCTGGACGGAGAGGTACCGGTTGCGGGACGAGAGCGCGAGCCCGTCCTCCTCGCGGACGGTGGGTACGCCGACCACCTCGACGGGGAAGTTCAGGTCGGTCACCATCCGCCGGATCAGGGCGAGCTGCTGCGCGTCCTTCTGGCCGAAGAGGGCCAGATCGGGGCGGGTGAGGTGGAGCAGCTTGGCGACGACGGTGAGCATGCCGTCGAAGTGGCCGGGACGGGTGGCCCCTTCGAGGCGCTCGCCCATCGGGCCGGCGCTGACCCGGACCTGGGGGGCGCCGCCGGGATAGACCTCGTCGACGGCCGGTGCGAACAACGCGTCCGCGCCCGCCTCCCGGGCGATCTCCAAGTCGGAGTCGAGGGTCCGGGGGTAGCGGTCGAGGTCCTCGTTCACCCCGAACTGGAGCGGGTTGACGAACACGGTGACCACGACCTGGCCTTCCGCTCCGGCCCGCTCGCGCGCCGTACGGATCAAGGTGGCGTGGCCGTCGTGCAGGGCCCCCATGGTCATCACCACGGCGCGCGGGCCGGTCGCGGTGCGCGGGAGCTCGTACAGCTTCTCCGCGGTGTCGATCAGCAGCAGGTCGTGGCTCACCGGCCGTCGCCCCCCTCGGTGCCGTTGACGCGGTCCGCGCCGTCGGCGAGCACCACGAGCAGGTCCTCGGCGAGCTCGGGCTTGAGGAGACCGTGCGCGAGGGCCCGGTCGGCGGTGGTGCGGGCCATCGCCAGGTACCCGGCGACGGCGGCGGGGGAGTGCTTGCGCAGCTCCGAGACGTGCGCGGCGACCGTGCCGGCGTCGCCGCGGGCCACCGGGCCGGTCAGTGCGGCGTCACCGGAGCGCAGGGCGTTGTCGAGGGCCGCGCCGAGCAGCGGGCCGAGCATTCGGTCGGGGTGCTCGACGCCCGCCTTGCGCAGCAGTTCCATGGCCTGGGCGACCAGGGTGACCAGGTGGTTCGCGCCGAGGGCGAGGGCCGCGTGGTAGAGCGGACGGTTCTCCTCCGCGATCCACTCGGGCTCTCCGCCCATCTCGATCACCAGGGCCTCCGCCGCGAGCCGCAGCTCCACGGGGGCCGTGACGCCGAACGGGCAGCCGGCGAGCCGCTGGACGTCGACCTCGGTACCGGTGAACGTCATCGCCGGGTGGAGGGCCAGCGGGAGGGCGCCCGCGCGACGGGCCGGGTCCAGCACGGCGGCCCCGTACCGCCCGGAGGTGTGCACCAGCAGCTGTCCGGGCCGGATCGCGCCGGTCTCCGCGAGTCCCTCGACCAGGGACGGCAGCACGTCGTCGGGGACGGTCAGCATGACGAGGTCGGCCAGCTCCAGCACCTGCGCGGGCGGTACGAGCGGCACCTCGGGCAGCATCCGCGCGGCGCGGCGGCGGGAGGCGTCGGAGACGCCGGACACGGCGACCGGCCGGTGCCCGGCTTGCTGGAGCGCGCGCGCCAGCGCGGGGCCGACACGGCCGGCGCCGACGACGCCGACGGAGAGTCGGGCAGGGCGGTCGGACGGATCCCGTGGCTCCGTCTGATGGGGTGCGTTCACGCGGGGAGGGCCTTCCGTTCCAGTCCGCGGGGGTACCGGACGATACGCCGCCATGCTAGCCCCTGGGCGTGTCGCCCGGTCGGCGATGATCGGGGCATGACTGCTGACGAGGATCTGACGAAGCGGCTGGTGGCAGCGGGGCGCAGGGCCGAGCGGACGCTCTCCCGCGGCCTGCACGAGGCGACGGTGGGGGAGCTGCTGTCGGATCTGGAGACCTCGGATCCCGACGAGCCGGCGGACCTGTACGGGGACGGCGTGGTGACCCGGCTGGAGCGGCGGGTCGCCGAGCTGCTGGGCACGCAGGACGCGGCGTTCTTCCCGTCGGGGACGATGGCCCAGCAGATCGCGCTGCGCTGCTGGGCGGGGCGGACCGGGAACCCGGTGGTCGCGCTGCACCCCATGAGCCATCCGGAGCTGTGGGAGGGCGGTGCGCTGTCGCTGGTCTCGGGCCTGCGCACGGTGCACCCGACGAGTGACCCGCGCCAGCCGACGGCGGAGGAGGTCGCCGACCTGCCGGAGCCCTTCGGCACGCTGATGCTGGAGCTCCCGCTGCGGGACGCCGGCTTCCTGCTCCCGTCGTGGGAGGAGCTGGAGGCCCTGGTCTGCGCGGCCCGGGAGCGGGACGCGGTGGTGCACTTCGACGGGGCCCGGCTGTGGGAGTCGACGGTGCACTTCGGGCGTCCGCTGCCGGAGATCGCGGGGCTCGCCGACTCGGTGTACGTCTCGTTCTACAAGTCGCTCGGCGGCCTCAGCGGCGCCGCCCTGGCGGGCCCCGCCTCCCTGATCTCGGAGGCGAAGGTCTGGCGCCACCGGTACGGGGGCCAGGTCTTCCGCCAGTTCCCGCAGGCGCTGTCGGCGCTGACCGGACTGGACCGGGAACTGCCGCGCCTGCCGTCGTACGTGGCCCAGGCCCGCACGGTCGCGGCGGCACTGGGCGAGGCCCTGGCCTCGTCGGGCGTCTCCTGGTTCCGCATCCACCCGGAGGTCCCGCACACGCACCAGTTCCAGGTGTGGCTGCCGTACGAGGCGGACCGTCTGACGGAGGCCGGGGTCCGCCTCGCGGAGGAGACGGGAACGGTCCTCTTCCGTAGCTGGTCCCCGGCCCCGGTCCCGGGCCTCTCGATGACGGAACTGCAGGTCACGGCCCCCGGCCTCGACTGGACCGCGGAGGACGTCCACCAGGCCGTCGAGGCCTTCACGGCCCGCCTGTGACACCCCGCCCGCGGCTGCGCGGAGCCGGCTGCGCGCAGCCTTGGGCGATGTGGTCCGTGCAACGGCAACGCACCGAATTCCGCCGAAGTCGTCGGAGTAGCGCCCGCTCGGAGTTACCGTCCCTCCACGGGAAGCAACGGAGCCGTTCACCGGAGGAGAGAAACCATGACCGCTCACCCCGCCTGGCAGAAGTCCTCGTACTGCGGCGAAGGCGATGCCTGCGTCTACGTTTCCGCGGCCCCCGGGCACCTCGTCCGCGTGGCCGACCGGGCCGACCCGGCCCATCTGGTTCTGGCCACCACGCAGGCCGCCTGGGCCGACTTCCTCGACGCGGTGAAGGCACAGTCACACGGCTGACGCGCCCGGAATCACGCCCATCAGGGGATTTTGTCCGATTAGCGCGTATCTTCGGCCCATGCCCACGCCCTACGGATCCCGCGGCGGCATGGCGTTCAGTGCCGCCGAGCTGCACGTGCTCAGGCGAACGCTCGCCCACGCCCTCCAGACCTCCACGGCCCCCCTGACGACCTCCGAGGTCCAGGACTGCCTGTGCCTCGCGCAGTCGGTGGACGACGCGGTCCAGGAGGCGGAGCGGCTCAGAGAGTTCCTCCTCGCCGACCTCGCCCGCTACCGCGGCGCCCTGCCCGGCAGCCTCTCCGGCTACCTGGAACTGCTCCAGGACGCCCTGGCCGCGGGCTACGAGCCCGCATCCGACGACCTCGCCGCCCTGCGCGCCCTGCGGGCCAACCCGGTCGCGGCGGCGCTGCTGGAGCGATCCCGGACCATCGCCGAGCGCGCGGTGCGGCGGAGGTTCTCCGCAACGTCCTCCCAGCTGCCACTGGGGACGGCCCCGGCGCCCAGGACCCGGCTACTGGCCCTGGCCGGTGGCAAGGAGGAGCGGCCTCCCCGGCCCGCGCCGGCGCCCAAGGAGCCGCAGCGCCCCGAACGTCCCGCGGAGCGCCCCGAGCGGCCCGGAGAGCGCCCCATCCCGACGCCCGGCGAGGTGTTCCCGCCGCGCCGCAAGCCCTCCCCGCCCCCGGCGGCCGGGCTGGCCGTCGGGTAGCTACGCTGGGGGCATGGACTACGTCTCCGCGCTCGTGCCCCCCGTAGTGATGGCCGCGTTCTTCATCGCACTCGTCGTGACGATCGTGAAGAGCCAGGGCGGTGCCAACAAGGCCAAGGAAGACGCGGCGGTCGATGCCGTGATCGCCCGCGCCGAGGCCTCCCAGCAGGCGCAGCCCGGAAAGTAGCAGGTCAGGCAGGGCGTGCGGACGGTTCCGGAAGGCCGTACGCCCCCTGACCTCGCCGGAGCGGACCCCCGATTTGTTGCGCGTTCCGCTTCGAATAGCCGGGCAATTCAGTACATTCCGCACTATCGTGCTGTTGTGCCTCGCCCCTTGGGAGAACTCGAAGACGCCGTCATGACGCGGGTGTGGCAGTGGAACCGCCCGGTCACCGTTCGGGAAGTCCTGGAAGACCTCCAGCAGGAACGGTCCATCGCCTACACCACGGTCATGACGGTTATGGACAATCTCCATCAGAAGGGCTGGGTCCGCCGGGAAGCCGAAGGCCGCGCCTATCGATATACCGCGGTCTCCACCCGCGCCGCCTACTCGGCCGCACTGATGAACGAAGCCTGGTCGACGAGTGACAGTCCCGCGGCTGCTCTCGTGGCCTTCTTCGGCATGATGTCCGCGGAACAGCGCGAAGCCCTCCGGGACGCCATCCGGATCGTCCAGCACGACGAGGAGTCGGCCGCCGAGGCCGCCGCCGGGTCCGCTACGCCCCCCACCGGGTCCGCTACGCCCCCCGCCGGGTCCGCTGAGCCGGCCGCGCCGGCGCCCACCGCAACGGCTACCGGAGCCGCCCCCGGAGCCGCCCCCGAAGCCGCTCCCGCCGAAGGGGACTCCGCCGAGCGGGGGACCGAGCCGGGGCGATAGCGTCCGGGCATGGGTGAGTTTTCCGCTGCACACGCAAAAACAGTGACGATCCGCCGAGCCCGCACCAGCGATGTTCCCGCACTGCGCCGCCTGCTCGACCAGTACGTGCAGCAGCGGATCCTCCTCGACAAAGCCCCGGTCGTCCTTTACGAGGACATCCAGGAGTTCTGGGTCGCGGAACGCGACAGTGACCGCCAGGTGGTGGGCTGCGGCGCTCTCCACGTCATGTGGGAAGACCTCGCCGAAGTGCGCACTCTCGCGGTCGACCGCGAGTTGAAGGGCGCCGGAGTCGGCCATCAGCTGCTCCAGCAGTTGTTGCACACCGCCCGCACGCTGGGCGTGCGGAGAGTTTTCTGCCTGACCTTCGAAGTGGACTTCTTCACGAAGCACGGCTTCGTCGAGATCGGCGAGACGCCCGTCGAGACCGACGTCTACATGGAGCTCCTGCGTTCCTATGACGAGGGTGTAGCCGAGTTCCTCGGTCTCGAACGGGTGAAGCCGAACACCTTGGGCAACAGTCGGATGCTTCTGCACCTCTGAACGATCACGGCGGCTTTTCCCGTCTCCGCGCACCTGTGGCCTATGTCCGAATCGCGCACGTTTCCCGCCCCGTTGCGGTCTCGAACCTCTCCAGGGGGGTTTGTGTTTTCCAGGCAAAAGCGGTTTCCTTTCCGCGTACTGCTTTTCGATGAAAGGAAATCCCGGTGGCACAGAAGGTTCAGGTCCTTCTTGTCGACGACCTCGACGGTGGCGAGGCGGACGAGACCGTGACGTTCGCTCTGGATGGCAAGACCTACGAGATCGACCTCACCACCGCCAACGCGGAAAAGCTTCGTGGTCTGCTCGAGCCCTACACCAAGGGCGGTCGCCGCACCGGTGGCCGTGCCGGCGCGGGCCGCGCCAAGGGTCGGGCCGCAGCGACGTCCGGCCACCCGGACACCGCCGAGATCCGCGCGTGGGCCAAGGCCCAGGGGATGAGCGTCAACGACCGCGGGCGCGTCCCGCAGGACATCCGCGAGGCCTACGAGAACGCCAAGGGCTGACCCGCGGCCTCTCGTGCTCGTGGGGGCGTACGCCGCCGCAGGCGCGCCCGGTGGCATTCCGTCGCCGCCGCGGCGACGAGGCGTACGAGATCCGGCCCGGCAGCTCCCTGCCGGGGACCGGCGCCCTGCCCCGGACCGGGCAGGGACGGCAGCAGTGCCTCACACCCCTGCTCGGGGGGTCGCAACCACACGGCGGCCCCCCGGGAACTTTCCTCCAGGGGGTGTCCCGGGGGTGCCGGGGCCGTGATCCGGCCGCCCACTCCCACTGCGGTGAGATCCAGGGCGACCCCGCCCCACTCCAGCCAGTCGAGCAACCCGTCCAGCTCGGCCGCGCTCCCCGCGGCCACCAGGAACCGCATCTTGCGCCCCATGCGCGCCACCGGACCCGTGGAGACGGGCCGGCGCAGCAGTTCCGTCCCGGCGTCGCTCGGCAGCTCCAGTACGTCGAACCGCGTTCCGGTGACCAGTTGGGCCGGGGACCCACCCGCGACGCTCCAGCCCAACACCCCCTCGTACCAGGACGCGTACGAGTCCTCGGGCGCGATGCGGGGGAGCGGAACGGTGACGGCCATGCCCGGAGCAACTCCGAACCCGGCACGGAGTTACGCAGCGCGCCGGAGGCGATGCGGAACGTAGAGGTCCAGCGGGACGGAGTCCCGGATTCGAGTCGGAAACTTGTTCGCCCGTAGCGGAGGGAACGGGTGTCGCCGGCATGGAGTCCCAGTCCTTACGGGTAAGACATTCCTAGTGGAGCGGGGCGACACGCGGATTTGAGCGGCGTGCGTTCGCCATCGGCGTACACGTGTGACGGGTATCTGCCTGGCCTGCGGGAACATCGTCTCGCACCATCGGGTTGGAGCAGTTGTCGGCTCTGCAAGCCGGTTTTCCCTACGAAGGTGGGGGTGAGCCGTGGAGGGATGTCGGCAGTTGGAATGAGCTGTCCCGCCTCACGGGACTAGCATGCGGAAGGACAGGGCGGGGACCGACCCCGAACTGCCCGACCGCTCTGAGGAGCGATAAACGATGTTCGAGAGGTTCACCGACCGCGCGCGGCGGGTTGTCGTCCTGGCTCAGGAAGAAGCCCGGATGCTCAACCACAACTACATCGGCACCGAGCACATCCTCCTGGGCTTGATCCACGAGGGTGAGGGTGTCGCCGCTAAGGCCCTGGAGAGCCTCGGGATTTCGCTCGAGGCTGTTCGCCAGCAGGTTGAGGAGATCATCGGTCAGGGGCAGCAGGCCCCGTCCGGCCACATCCCCTTCACCCCGCGGGCGAAGAAGGTCCTGGAGCTGTCGCTCCGAGAGGCCCTCCAGCTCGGCCACAACTACATCGGCACCGAGCACATCCTGCTCGGCCTCATTCGCGAGGGCGAGGGCGTCGCCGCCCAGGTCCTGGTGAAGCTGGGCGCCGATCTCAACCGAGTCCGGCAGCAGGTCATCCAGCTGCTCTCCGGCTACTCCGGCGGAGGCAAGGAGTCGGCCACGGCCGGCGGCCCGGCCGAGGGTACCCCCTCGACCTCGCTCGTCCTGGACCAGTTCGGCCGCAACCTCACGCAGGCCGCCCGCGAATCCAAGCTCGACCCGGTCATCGGGCGCGAGAAGGAGATCGAGCGGGTCATGCAGGTCCTGTCCCGCCGCACCAAGAACAACCCGGTCCTCATCGGCGAGCCCGGCGTCGGCAAGACCGCCGTCGTCGAGGGCCTGGCCCAGGCGATCGTCAAGGGCGAGGTGCCCGAGACCCTCAAGGACAAGCACCTCTACACCCTGGACCTCGGCGCCCTGGTCGCGGGCTCCCGCTACCGCGGTGACTTCGAGGAGCGCCTGAAGAAGGTGCTCAAGGAGATCCGCACCCGCGGCGACATCATCCTGTTCATCGACGAGCTCCACACCCTCGTGGGTGCGGGCGCCGCCGAAGGCGCGATCGACGCCGCCAGCATCCTCAAGCCCATGCTGGCCCGTGGTGAGCTCCAGACCATCGGTGCCACGACCCTGGACGAGTACCGCAAGCACCTTGAGAAGGACGCGGCCCTTGAGCGCCGCTTCCAGCCGATCCAGGTGGCGGAGCCTTCCCTCCCCCACACGATCGAGATCCTCAAGGGCCTGCGCGACCGCTACGAGGCCCACCACCGCGTCTCCATCACGGACGAGGCCCTCGTGCAGGCGGCCACCCTGGCCGACCGGTACATCTCGGACCGCTTCCTCCCGGACAAGGCGATCGACCTGATCGACGAGGCCGGTTCCCGGATGCGCATCCGCCGGATGACCGCGCCGCCGGACCTCCGCGAGTTCGACGAGAAGATCGCGGGCGTGCGCCGCGACAAGGAGTCGGCCATCGACTCCCAGGACTTCGAGAAGGCAGCGTCTCTGCGCGACAAGGAGAAGCAGCTGCTGGCGGCGAAGGCCAAGCGCGAGAAGGAATGGAAGGCCGGCGACATGGACGTCGTGGCCGAGGTCGACGGCGAGCTCATCGCCGAGGTCCTCGCGACGGCGACCGGCATTCCCGTCTTCAAGCTCACCGAGGAGGAGTCCTCGCGACTGCTCCGCATGGAGGACGAGCTCCACAAGCGGGTCATCGGCCAGAAGGACGCCATCAGGGCGCTCTCCCAGGCGATCCGCCGTACCCGTGCGGGTCTGAAGGACCCGAAGCGCCCGGGTGGCTCGTTCATCTTCGCCGGCCCGTCCGGTGTCGGTAAGACCGAGCTCTCCAAGACGCTCGCCGAATTCCTCTTCGGCGACGAGGACGCGCTGATCTCCCTCGACATGTCGGAGTTCAGCGAGAAGCACACGGTTTCCCGTCTCTTCGGTTCGCCCCCCGGCTACGTGGGCTACGAAGAGGGCGGCCAGCTCACCGAGAAGGTGCGCCGCAAGCCGTTCTCCGTCGTCCTCTTCGACGAGGTCGAGAAGGCCCACCCGGATATCTTCAATTCCCTTCTCCAGATCCTGGAGGACGGTCGCCTGACCGACTCCCAGGGCCGGGTCGTGGACTTCAAGAACACGGTCATCATCATGACGACCAACCTGGGTACCCGGGACATCTCGAAGGGCTTCAACCTGGGCTTCGCGGCCCAGGGCGACGTCAAGTCCGGATACGACCGGATGAAGGCGAAGGTCAACGAAGAGCTCAAGCAGCACTTCCGGCCGGAGTTCCTCAACCGCGTCGACGACACGGTCGTCTTCCACCAGCTGTCGCAGGAAGACATCATCCAGATCGTCGACCTGATGATCGCCAAGGTCGACGAGCGCCTGAAGGACCGCGACATGGGCATCGAGCTGAGCGGCGACGCGAAGCTCCTGCTCGCCAAGCGGGGCTACGACCCGATCCTGGGCGCCCGCCCGCTGCGCCGGACCATCCAGCGCGAGATCGAGGACATCCTGTCGGAGAAGATCCTCTTCGGCGAGCTGCGTCCCGGTCACATCGTGGTCGTGGGCAAGGAGGGTGAGGGCGAAGAAGCCAAGTTCACCTTCCGCGGCGAGGAGAAGTCCGCTCTGCCGGACCTCCCCCCGATCGAGGCGTCGGGCTCGGGCCCGGACCTCTCGAAGGGCGCGTAACGCGATAGGCGGTTAGGCAAAAGGGGCGGCCCCGGAACCGAAAGGTTCCGGGGCCGCCCCTTTGCTGTGGGCCGTCGTGGGCCGTCGTGGGCCGTCGTGGGCCGTCGTGGGCCGTGGTCGTGGCCGGCCGTGGCCGGGGACCCAGGGCCCTCCGTAGGCCCCGCGCCGGTGACAAGCCACACAGGACAAATCGGACCTACTAGGAGATCTCGTAGATCCAGTGTCCGTTTTGTCCCAGCCCTCACCCCAGTGGTGAGGCGGTCAACCGGCTACGTCACACCGCCTGCACTTACGAGTCCCGGTAGTAATCGGGAGGTTTGGGGATGTGGTGGGACACGGGTTACCAAGGATGGGCAAGCCCGGCACCCGCTTCCCAGCACGCCGGGTGGCTTCATGCCCGTCCCGTCCTTGTCCCCGGCCCCGGAGGTCCCCTTCATGTTCGCGAAGCGCGTCAGCACCCGTCGTACCCGTATAGCCATCGGCGCCACCGCCCTCGGCGCGGCTCTGACTCTCGGGGCCGGGACGACCGCCGCCTTCGCCGACGAGGCCCCCCGGACTGCCCTCACCGGTACCGCCCAGCTGGTCGCCGCGCAGGCTTCCGCCCAGGCCGCCGCCGCGAAGACCGCAGCAGCCAAGGACGCGGCGGCCAAGGCCGCCGCGAACGCCGTCACCTGGCAGAAGCCGGTCGCGAGCTACACGCTCTCCGCGACCTTCGGCAGGGGCGGCACCATGTGGTCCCACAAGCACTCGGGTCAGGACTTCGCCTGCCCCGTCGGCACCCCGGTCAAGGCCGTTCACAGCGGCATCGTCGTCAAGGCCGGCCCGAACGGCGGCGGCGACGGCCCGGCCTACGGCAACGCCATCGTGATCAAGCACGCGAACAAGACGTACTCGCAGTACGCGCACCTCTCGAAGATCAAGGTCCGGATCGGCCAGAAGGTCGCCAAGGGCTCCAAGATCGCGCTGTCCGGCAACACCGGAAACTCCAGCGGCCCGCACCTCCACTTCGAGATCCGGACCACCCCGAACTACGGCTCGGCCGTGAACCCGGTCGTGTTCCTGCGCAACGCCGGCGTCACCGTCTGACCCGGGCCGCAGACCGGGCCGCAGACCGGGCCGCGGCCCGAGCAGCGGCCCGAGTTCGGCCCGCAGCCGGTCAGAACAGCAGCCAGGAGCCCGTCGGCTTGGTCGACGGGTCGACCTTGCCGGCCTTGAGGGTGTCGATCTGGGCCGGCGACAGCATCACGTCGTACGTCTGCACGCTGTCCATGGCGCCGCTCCACGGCGCGGTCCACTTGTCCTCGTGGCGGGAGCGGGCCAGTTCCAGCGGTCCTTGGGCCTGGAAGACGCCGGGGACGGGGGCCTCGCCCGCCTTCTTCCCGTTGACGTACAGGGCGATCTGCTTGCGTTCGGCGTCGTAGGTCCCCGTCAACAAAGCGAAGGTCTTCTCCATCTTGGGACTTTCACCGCTGACCGTCACCGTGGTCGCCTCGGCCCCCTGGTCGCCCGTCTGGACGCGGAAGACCCAGGCCGACTTGCCGTTCACCTGGTCCAGGCCCAGCTCGAACGAGAAGGACTTCTCGTTGCCCTGGCTGACGGCCATCTGGCGGCCCTTGGCGGCGCGGTTCCAGACGCGGGCCGAGACGGTGAAGCTCTTGGACGTGTCCACGACGCGCTTCTCGGACTCGGCGTACGAGTTCTCGTTGCCCTTCGTCCGCACCTCGAAGCGCTTGTCGATCGGGAACACCCCGGCGTCCGGGCCCATCTTCAGCGGGGCCTTGCCGCTGCGGTCACGGATCTGGGTCGGGTCGTCCTTGACGGTCGGAGTGTTGTCGACGGGGGCCTTGCTCTTCGACCCGCTGGGGGAGGGGGAGGCCGACACGGACGGGGACGGGGACTGCTTGTCGTCCGCCTCGTCCTTGCCCTGGTCGCCGCCCACCAGCAGGAACGCTCCTCCGCCGGCGAGCAGCGCCAGTACGGTCACCGCGCCGCCGATCATCCACAGCCGCTTCTTGCGCCGCTCGGCCGCCGAGCGGTCGGCCATGGCCTCCCAGTCGGGCTGGTCCGACTGGGGAACGAACTGCCCCGGGATCCCGGGTCCCGGACCGCCGGGTGCCGTCGGCGCGCCCATGTTCGGGAGCCCTTGGGCCCACTGCTGCGGTGACGGACCCGCCGGGGGCGGCCCGTACTGGTTCGGGTTCGGCTGGGCGCCCGGCTGCGGATAGCCGTAGCCACCGCCCTCCGCGGGCGGGACCTGCGGCGGTGGGCCGAAGCCTCCGCCGCCGCCCGGCGCCGGTGGGCCGGGCGGGTAGCCGTAGCCTCCGCCGCCGCCCGGCGCTGGTGGGCCGGGCGGGTAGCCGTAGCCGGCTCCGGGGGCCGGCGGGACCGGCGGGAACCCGTAGCCCCCGTTCCCCGGGGCGGGCTCGGGCTGCGGGTTGCTGGGGGGATTCGTACCGTCGGTCATGCCAGGGATGCTAAAACACGGGCCCGCTCAGCCGTACGGCCCGGTCCCGATCGGTTGCCGCAACAGGGGGCCCGCCCGCCGGGGCGAGCCGCACCAGCCGGGCACCGTGGACCGCGGCTGCGAGACCGCGGACGCTGGCCGCGGGGGGTGGGCCGGGCGGGACCCCCGCCCGCCCGCGGCCTACCCCGGGAGCGTGATGGTCGGGAAGCTTCCCGTCGCTGTCGGGGCGTGCTCCGGCAGCCACAGCACCGCCACGGCGCCGGCCGCCGCGCCCTCGCGGGTAGCGACGCCGGGGGCAGCCACGTTGCGGAACGTCAGCCGGGCGCCCAGCACCCGCGCCTGCCCCTCCGCGATGGTCAGCCCCAGTCCGTGTCCCACCCCGGCGCGGTCCGTCGATCCGGTCCTGAACCGGCTCGGCCCCTCGCGCAGCAGAGCCTCGGGGAAGCCCGGCCCGTGGTCCCGGACCCGGACGACCCGGCCCTCGACATCGACCTGCACCGGCGGCTGCCCGTACCGCGAGGCGTTCGCGAGGAGGTTGCCGAGGATCCGCTCCAGGCGCCGCGGGTCGGTGCTGACGATCTCGTCCGCGACGATCCGTACGGTGGCCTCGGGCATCAGGGCGCGTGCCCGCCGGCTCACGAACTCGCCCAGCGCCACGTCCTGTAGCTCCGCCCGCTCGGACGCGCTGTCCAGCCGGGCCACCTCCAGTACGTCCTCGACCAGCGCACGCAGCGCCTGTGCCCGGTCCCGCACGAGTTCGGTCGGCCGGCCCGGAGGCAGCAGCTCTGCCGCCGTGAGCAGGCCCGTCACCGGGGTCCGCAGCTCGTGCGCGATGTCCGCGGTCACCCGTCGCTCGGCCTCCAGCCGCTGCTGGAGCGCATCGGCCATGGCGTCCACGGCCCGCGCGAGGTCGTCGGTCTCGTCCCGTACGACGCCGCCGACCGCGTCCCGCACCCGTACGTCGGGGTCCCCGTGCGCCACCCGCTGCGCGGCGGCTGCGGCCTTGCGCAGCCGGCTCGAAATCTGCCCGCCGATGAGTACGCCCAGCGCCGAGCCGCCCATCACGACGGCCAGTGAGCCGACGACCAGGGCCCGGTCCAGGTCGCGCACCATGTTGACGCTCTCCTTGAACGGCAGGTGCAAGGACAGCACCTGGCCGTTGCCGAGCGGTACGGCAGCCCAGACCTCCGGAATTCCGCGCCGGGTCTCCTGCACGTACGTTCCGCGCCGCCCGGACCGTGCCTTCTCCCGCAGTTCGGCCGGCAGGTCGGGATCGTTGAGCTTGACCCCCATGGGGGGCTTGCGCCCTGTCTCGGCGGTGCGCGCGAAGTACTGCACCCGTTCCAGTTGCGTATCGCGGGCGCTCTCCAGCATCGACACGCGGGCGGCGCTGTGCACCACCAGGCTCAGCGCTACGGCGGTGAGCGCGCCCACGCAGGCGATGGCGAGCGTGATCTTCCAGCGGATCCCCGTGCGCAGGGTGACGCGTCTCATCCCTTGAGCTTGTATCCGAAGCCCCGGACCGTTTCGATCCGGTCCTGTCCGATCTTGGTGCGCAGCCGCTGGACGTGGACGTCCACGACGCGGGTGTCGCCGCCCCAGTCGTAGTCCCAGACGCGTTCCAGGAGCCGGTCGCGGGACAGCACGGTGCCGGGTGCGGAGGAGAATTCCAGCAGCAGCCGCATCTCGGTCGGCGTGAGCGCGACCGGCGTACCGGCCTTGCGGACCTCCATGCCCTCGGTATCGACCTCCAGGTCGCCGAAGACGAGCACGCCGCGCTCTTCGGACCCCTCTTCGCCGTTCGCGCCCGGGCCGCCGTTCTGGGGGCCGCCGGCGTGGCCGAAGCGACGGAGCACCGCACGGATGCGTGCGACGAGGACCGAGCCGTCGAAGGGCTTGGTGACGTAGTCGTCGGCGCCGGCCTCCAGGCCCAGCACCACGTCGATGGAGTCGGCGCGCGCCGACAGCATGATCACCGGGACGGTGGACTCGTCACGGATCCGGCGGCACAGGCTCACCCCGTCCATGCCGGGCACCATCACGTCGAGCAGCGCGATGTCCGGCCGGTTGGACCGGAAGGACTCCAGGCCGGAGAGGCCGTCGGGCATGGCGGTGACCACGAACCCGTCGCGCTCCAGCGCCAGGGTCGTGGCCTCACGGATGACGTCGTCGTCCTCCACGAACAGGACATGGGTCTCGGCCATGCGGAAGCCTCGCCTCGGTTCTTCGCTACTTCGGTCCGTCAGTTCTTGGTGGTGCTGGCCGGAGCGGGCTGTCCCCCGTCGATGTTGCTGTAGTCGGTGTGCACCCGGTCCTGCTCGGTGAACTTCTCCCCGTTCCAGCGGTACGTGATCACGTCCTCGCCGGACGGGTAGGCGAGGGCGTCGCTCTTCGCGTACACGGGCTTGGTGACCACCAGGTCACCCCGGTCGATCTCGGCGTAGACGGGGGGTTGTTCGTCCGAGAACACATTCTCGTACTTCCCGCCGTCCTCCCGGTACACGTACGAGCCGACCCCGAGTGCGTCGGCGCAGGAGAGCACGTTGACGACGATGTCGACGACGGCGCTTCCGGTGATCTTCCCGTAGCTCACGTCGACCGGGTACTCCTTGCCCGTGCAGGGCTTGAGGCCCCGCTTGACCTCGGCGCTGACCTTGGGGTCGGCCTGGAGCAGTGCGACGGGGTCGACCGCCTTGAGCGCCTTGCCCGAGGGCGAGGCGGAGGCCGGGGCGTGGCCGGGCGGGGTGGTCACCGAGCCGCTCTTGGACACCGGTTCGGTGCGGGCTGGGCCGCCGTCGCGCAGACCGGTCCCGCCGGTGGCGCAGCCGGCCGCGAACAGCACGGTGCCGACGAGGACGACCGTCCCCGCCGACATCAACACAAGGGGCCCCCTCCAAGGGGTCCCCGGGGGAGAACTTCTGCCGTTCAGGCTTTGGCCGTTCAGGCCGCGCACCGCTCACGCCCCTCGTACCGGATGGTGTGGTCACCGCGGTGGTCACCGCGCTCCAACGCGCGCATGTCCAGGTCCCGGCTCTCCAGCTCCTGCCGGAGTCGGGCCAACGCGCGGTGCAGGGTGCTCTTCACAGTACCCGCCGACATGCCGAGCGCCGCAGCCGTCTCCTCGGTGCTCATCTGCTCCCAGTGTCGCAGCACGACCACGCTGCGCTGCTTGGGTGCGAGCACCTTGAGGATGTCCATCAGCAGGGCGCGGTCGGCACGCTGTTCGGTGCCGTCCTCGACGGAGGCGTCCGGGAGCTGCTCGGTGGGGACCTCTTCGAGTTTGCGGGCACGCCACCACTCGGTACGGGTGTTGATCATGACGCGGCGCAGGTAGGCATCGGCCAGGGACTTGTCGGCGATGCCGTCCCAGCGGCCGTACGTGCGGACCAGGGCGGTCTGCAGGAGGTCCTGCGCGTCGGTGGGGTCCGGGACCAGGCGCCGGGCACTGCGCAGCAGCGCGTCCTGCCGAGTGCGTACGTACTCCTCGAATCCGAGTACCTCGCCGTGCGCCATCTCTGACCGCCTCCGTTTCGTGCAACCGCTCGTCCGCTCCCCTACGGATTCGAAAGTACGGAGGCGTTGTCACGGGCCTGTGCGGGTCAGCCTTCGGTGGGCGCACGGACACCCATAGGTTGTGTAACAGCGTCGTGAGCTGGGGTTTCGTCGAGATAAACGGAATCTGGGAGTCAGTTTGTGGCGGGGCCCTGCGGCAGCCGGTACATCCCAGCGGCGAGCGGTTCGACCAGCCCGTCGGACACCAGCCCGTCCAGCGCCCGGGCCCGCTGCACGGGCTCGTCCCAGACGGTGTCGAGTACGGCCTGCGGGACCGGTCCGACCGCTTCCCGGAGCACGGCGAGCAGCTTGCCGCGCACCTGCCGGTCCGTCCCGGCGTACGTCTGACCGCGCCGGGGCGGACCCTCGTGCGCCGGCTTACCCGCGAGCCGCCACGCGCACAGCCCGGCGACCGGGCAGCGCGCGCAGTCCGGAGACTTGGCCGTGCACACCAGCGCGCCGAGTTCCATCGAGGCCGCCGCCCAGCGGGCCGCGGTGCCCTCGTCCTCGGGCAACAGGGTCCGGGCCAGGCGTCGCTCGGCGGCAGTGGTGGCGTTCGGCGGGTACTCGACCCCCGTCGTGGTGCGGGCGAAGACCCGACGGACGTTGGTGTCCAGCACGGCGTGCCGCTGCCCGTACGCGAACGAGGCCACCGCAGCCGCGGTGTACTCGCCGATCCCGGGCAGCGCGAGCAGCTGCGTGTGGTCCCGCGGTACGTCGCCACCGTGCCGCTCCGTTATCGCGACGGCCGCCCCGTGCAGGCGCAGGGCGCGCCGGGGATAGCCGAGCCGCCCCCAAGCCCGTACGGCCTCGCCGGGGGCCTCGGCGGCCAGGTCGGCGGGGCGGGGCCAGCGGGTGAGCCACTGCTCGTACACGGGCAGGACCCGGCTGACGGGGGTCTGCTGGAGCATGAACTCGCTGACCATGACCCCCCAGGGGCCGGCCTCGGGGCGGCGCCAGGGAAGGTCGCGGGCGTGCTCCTCGAACCAGGCGATGACCGGGGAGTGCAGCGCGTGGGAGACGTCGGGGGAAGGGCTGGTGGATGCAGTCATGGCAGACGGCATCCTGGCATGTTTCCGGCCTGCCGCGCGGGGCCCGGGCCGGTGAACCAGACAGCGGCGCGCCCGCCGCTCGCCCGCATGGCGGTGGTGATCGTGGTGAGCGGACCTGTGAGGGCGAGGACGACCAACGCGGCGAGCGAACCACCGAGCAGCAGGCCCATCGCCACGTCGTGGGGGTAGTGGACACCGACGAAGACCCGAGAGAAGGCCATCAGCAGCGCCATCGGAACGGTCAGCAGCGCGAGGCGGCGCACCGCGAGGGTCAAGGCCACCGCGGCGGCTCCCGCGAGGGCCGAGTGGTTGCTGGGGAAGGACCAGTCTCCTGGGGCGGGGCACGGGACGAGGGAGGCGACTGCCCCGACCACGGCCCGGCAGGGCCGCTCCTCGGCCACACCGGACTTCACCGCCTCGGACGCGACGTACGCCACGGCGGTCGCGAGCGGCGCGAGGACGGCGAGGGCGACGGCCCGAGGGTCGTGGCGTGCCCGCGAACGCCACCAGACGACGGCGAAGAGCACGCCGAAGAGCAGCAGTCCGTACTCCGTCCAGACCTCGAACGCCGACTGCACCCAGCCGGGTGCCCAGTGGGCGGAGTCGGTGATGTCGCGGTACAGGTCGGAGGTGCTCATGATCACCGACCGTACCCAAAGGGCCGGGCCCCAGGCGAGACCGTTGGCCGATTCTCTACGCTCCGACGTCCACCCGCAGGATGATCATCGGCAAAACAAGCCGCTTGCGCGGCATGTGGGGCGCGGAACGGGCCGCGGCTTCTCGTAAAGTTCCGTCCGTGGGATCTATGCGCAATCCGGTCGGGCCGCTCCCCTCCTCCATCTATTGGCGACGGAGGGCTGTGTTGGCGTCCGTTGTCGCGCTGCTCGCGCTCCTCGCCGTATGGACCGTCAGTTCCGGTGGGGGAAAGTCGAGTACGAGCGGCAAGGGTCCGAAAGGGCCCGATCCCGTCACCTCGATCACCCCGGGACCGTCGGGCACCGGGCCGGCGATCAGTCAGGCGCCGGGCGGACGTGCGGAGTCGGGTGCCGGAGCGGGCAAGAACGGCGAGCAGGGCGGCAGTCCGGGCGCGACTCCCGGTTCCGGTTCTGCTTCCGGTTCTGCTTCCGGCGGCAGCAACACCGGCAGCAGTGGCGGCGGCGCCGGCGGCGCGGCTGCCCAGGTCCCGGCGGACTCCCCGCTTCCCACCTGTGCCCCGAGCGGGCTCCAGTGGGAGGTCAAGAGCGTGAAGAACGAGTACGAGACCAACGAGAAGCCGCGCCTCGAACTGGTCGCGCGCAACGTCTCCGGAACGACCTGCAAGATCGACCTCGGCCCGAAGCAGGCGGTCCTGACCATCCTCCAGGCGAGCAGCAGCAAGGCCGTCTGGTCCTCGGCGGACTGCCCGACGGGCGCGGGCAACGCGTTCTTCCGGGTGCCGGCCCAGGGCGAGACGAAGCAGTTGCTGGAGTGGGACAGGAAGTTCAGCGCAGCGGACCAGTGCCAGACGCCCCCGGCGGGCAGCGCGGCCCCGGACACGTACGTGGTGGAGGTCAAGTCCCCCGGCATGCCGGTGGCCCGGACGTCCTTCGTCCTGAAGCAGGACTAGCTGTATTGCCCCGGGCCGTCCCGAAAGGGACGGCCCAGTAGCTAGTGCTGTGACCGGAAGGGTTCACCGGCAAACCCTTCCGGCCACAGCACTAGACGTAGCGTTCGAGGATCGAGGACTCGGCCAGACGCGACAGGCCCTCGCGGACGCTTCGCGCCCGGGCCTCGCCGACCCCGTCGACCGTCTGCAGGTCGTCGACGCTCGCGGCCAGCAGCTTCTGCAGGCCCCCGAAGTGCTCCACCAGCCGCTCGATGATCGCCCCCGGCAGCCGCGGAACCTTCGCCAGCAGCCGGTAGCCGCGCGGGGACACCGCCGAGTCCAAGGTCTCCGGCGAGCCCGTGTACCCCAACGCCCTCGCCACGATGGCGAGCTCCAGCAGCTCCGGATGCGTCAGTGCGTCCAGTGCCGGCAGGGCTTCCTCCACCGTGCGGGAGCGCTTCGCGGTCGGCTCCGGAACGTAGTCCCGGACCACGAGCTCCCGCTCCTGCTCGATCCCCACCGTCAGCTCGTCCAGCTGGAGCGACAGCAGTCGCCCGTCCGTGCCCAGCTCGACCACGTATTCCGCGATTTCCGTGGCGATGCGACGCACCATTTCCAGCCGCTGCGCGACCGCCGTGACGTCGCGCACCGTGACCAGGTCCTCGATCTCCAGCGCGGACAGCGTGCCGGCGACCTCGTCCAGGCGCAGCTTGTAGCGCTCCAGCGTGGCCAGGGCCTGGTTCGCCCGCGACAGGATCGCCCCGGACTCCTCCAGGACGCGCCGCTCCCCGTCCACGTACAGCGCGATCAGCCGCATCGACTGGGACACCGACACGACGGGGAACCCGCACTGCTTCGAGACGCGGTCCGCCGTGCGGTGACGGGTGCCCGTCTCCTCCGTCGGGATCGACGCGTCCGGGACCAGCTGCACCCCGGCCCGCAGGATCTTGCTGATGTCCTTGTCCAGGATCAACGCACCGTCGAGCTTGCACAGCTCGCGCAGCCGGGTGGCGGTGAACTCCACGTCCAGCACGAAACCGCCCGTGCACATCGACTCGACGGTCTTGTCCATCCCGAGGACGATGAGGCCGCCGGTGTTGCCGCGGACGATCCGTTCCAGACCGTCGCGCAGGGGCTGACCAGGTGCGACCGCGCTCAGCGAGGCACGCATCATGGCCTCCTGCTTGGAGCTCGCGCCCGACTTGCCGGATGCTGCTGCCCCGTCCTTGGCTGCCACTGCACTCCTCCGGTCGCGGGTTGCGCCGCCTGCGTACGGCCGGGCGGACCAGCACAAAGTCTACCGGCGCGCGCTGCGCGCCCGCCGTGGCTTGGCCAGGTGCGCCCGTGAGGGGCCCCGTACAGGCCCCCTCACCAGGCGCTCGGCGGCCCGCCGGCGCCTCGTCGGCGGGCTGTTGACGGCGGATGTTGGCGGATGTTGGTGGGCTCGGGTGGCCCGTTGGCTCGGTGGCTCGGTGGCTCTGTGCCGGCTGCTCGGGGCTTGGGTGCCCGTTGCCTCGGTGGCCGTTCGCCGGCTCCTCCTCTGCTACTCCTTGACCGCCGCTACTCCTTGGGCGCCGCTACTCCTTGGCCGCCGCCCGCGACCGCCCGCGCGGCAGGACCCGCAGCGCGTCGCCCACGTCCGCCACCTCGATGACCTTCATCCCCACCGGCACCCTCCCGGGATCGACGGGCACCAGGGCGTGCGTGAAACCGAGCCGGTGCGCCTCCGCGAGACGCCGCTGCACACCGGTCACGCGCCGCACTTCGCCCGCGAGTCCGACCTCGCCGATCGCCACGAGGTTCTTCGGTAGGGGGACGTCGCTGGCGGCCGACGCCAGCGCGAGCGCGATCGCCAGGTCGGCGGCGGGCTCGGTGAGCTTCACCCCGCCCACGGTGGCGCTGTAGATGTCGCGCTTGCCGAGCGCGGTGATGCGTCCGCGCTGTTCCAGCACCGCCAGCATCATCGAGACGCGGGAGGTCTCCAGGCCCGAGGTGGTCCGGCGGGGCGAGGGGATCTGCGAGTCAACGGTCAGCGCCTGCACTTCGGCGACCAGCGGGCGCTTGCCCTCAAGGGTCACCGTCAGACAGGTCCCGGGAACGGCTTCCGCACGCCGTGTGAGGAACAGCCCGCTCGGGTCGGCGAGCCCGGTGATCCCCTCGTCGTGCAGTTCGAAGCAGCCGACCTCATCGGTGGCCCCGTAGCGGTTCTTGATGCCGCGCACCAGGCGCAGCCGGGCGTGCCGGTCGCCCTCGAAGCTCAGGACGACGTCCACCAGGTGTTCGAGGAGGCGCGGACCGGCGATCGCCCCGTCCTTGGTGACGTGCCCGACCAACAGCGTGGCCATCCCGCGCTCCTTGGAGGCCCGGATCAGCGCCCCGGCCACCTCGCGCACCTGGGCCATGCCGCCGGGCGCGCCGTCGATCTCGGGGGAGGCCACGGTCTGGACGGAGTCCAGGACCAGCAGCGAGGGCTGCACGGCGTCGAGGTGGCCCAGTACGGCGGACAGGTCCGTCTCGGCCGCGAGGTAGAGGTGGTCGTTCAGGGCGTTGATCCGGTCGGCCCGCAGCCGCACCTGGCTCGCCGACTCCTCGCCCGTGACGTACAGGGTGCGGTGGGCCTCGCCGGCCGCCTTGGCCGCCACGTCCAGCAGCAGCGTCGACTTCCCGACGCCCGGCTCGCCGGCGAGCAGCACCACGGCCCCCGGTACGAGCCCGCCGCCGAGGACCCGGTCCAGTTCGTCCACGCCGGTGCTGCGGGCGGTCGCCGTCCGGCCGTCTACCTGCGCGATCGGGAGCGCGGGCGCCGACACCCGCCCGGCTGCGGTGGTCCGTACGGCGGGTGCGCCGCCCATTTCCTCCACGGTGCCCCACGCCTGGCATTCGGGGCACCGCCCGAGCCACTTCGCGGTGGTGTATCCGCACTCGGAGCAGCGGTAGGACGGCCGGTCCTTGGCGGATGAACGAGATGTACGGGCAGCCATGCGGCCCACGGTATCCGGCCCCTATGACAACCCCCCGGCCAGCAGCCCATTCCCACCCTGCGCCCTGCGCCCTGCGCCCTGCGCCCTGCGCCCCCTCTTTGGTCCGCCCCCAGCCCGCGGCCCTCCCCGGTCCGGCCCCCGGTCCTCCCGGGTCTGGCCGGGCCCCCGGTCTGACTGGGCCCCGGGCCTGGCCCGGCCCCGGGGCCTGGCGCCCGGCCTCGGCCCTACCCGGTCTGGCCGGGCCCCCGGTCTGCCCGGCGTCAGGGCCGCGGTCAGCGGGTGCCCGATCTGTTCACCCGTAAGGGCTAAAACAGCTGAAGGCTTCACGGCCGTCACCGGCGTGCGGCCTACCTTCGCCAGGGTGAGCAGCAGCGACCAGGAACACCTCGCCCCGTGCACCGGCGCACACCGGGCGCACGGGCGCATGCCCGCCGAGGGCCCCGAAAGAGAACAACCGCCTCCCTTCCGGCACGAGCCGTACCTGGACGGCCTGTTCACGTACTGCCTCTCGGTCCTGTGCGACCACGACACCGCCACCGAGGTCCTCGCCGAGGTCCTCGCCTTGGCGGAGCGGCATTCCGGGCGCTGCCCGGACGAGGGGGACCGGCGGGCTTGGCTGTATGCCCTCGCCCGGTGGGGTTGCCTGCGGCAGCTGGCAGAGCATCGGCGGGTCCGGCAGGGGGCGCATTCCGCCCGGCGCACGCCGGAGCACACCCCCGCCGAGCCCCCGCCGGAGGCGCACCGCTCCCTGGACGTGAGCGCGTACCGGCGCACCGAGCTGGCCCGGCTCGCCTGGCCCGAGGCCGCCGGGACCACCCCCGCACAGCGCGAGGCCCTCGAACTCGCCGTCCGCCACCGTCTCGGCGTCCCCGAACTCGCCTCGGTCCTCGGTACGCCCCCCGCCGCCGCCCGGGAGCTGCTGTCCGGCGCGGCCTGCGAGGTGGAGCGGACCCGCGCCGCCCTCGCCGTCGTCGAAGCCGGCAACTGCCCCTCCGTGTCGCGGCTCACCGGCGACGGGCAGGTGCTCCTGTCCACCACCCTGCGGGCCGAGCTCGTGCGCCACGTCGACGACTGTCCGCGGTGCCGGCGCGTCGCCGAACGCGTCGATGCCGCCTCCCCCTGGCCCGGCACGGGTGGCATCGAAGCCGCCCTCCCGCTGGTCCCGGCCCCGCGCACCGCCGTCCGCGCAGCCATGCTCGGCTCCGGCGGGCGCGGCCGGCGCCGGCCCGGCCCGCGCTTCGACCGGGCCGGCTTCCCGATCGATCCCAGGGACCGTGCGGCCCGCCGCGACCGGTTGCGCGCCCGGGCCGTGACCACCACCGTCGTCGCTACCGTCGTCGCGGCTCCGATCCTCGCGCTCTGGGCGGCGTACCGCGGCGCCCCAGACACCGGTGAACCCGTAGGCGCGGAGTCCACCCGGATCTCCGCGAGCGAGTCCGAGATCCCGCCCCCGCACCCGGGCGGGCTGCCGCTGCGTACCTACGAGAACGCCGGCAACACCGCCCGCACCACGAGCGAGCCCGGCGTCGCCACCGGCGGCAACTCCCCGGACGCCCCGGACGCCCCGGACGTCTCCGTCGAGGTGATCAGCAGCGGGGCGCCGGTCACCTCCGACCGGGCGGGCGCTCCCGGCCGGCTCGGCGTCACTGCGTCCTCGCACGGGAGCACCACCGTGCTCACCCTCACCGCCTCCGGCGGAGCCCCCGTGGACTGGCGGCTCTGGTCCGACGCGCCGTGGCTGCGCGCGAGCCGGACGGCGGGCACCCTGGCCCCGGGAGAATCGGTCACTCTGTGGATCACGGTGGACGCCGAGGCACAGCCCGTGGGTGCCTGGTCCGCCCGGGTCGGGGTGGACCCCGGCGGCGCGGTGGTCTCCATCCAGGGCCGAGGCCGCCCGGCGCCCACGCCGACGAAGCCGGAACCGGAGCACCCGACGCCCGCTCCCACGCACACACCCGCGCCCACGCACACGCCCACGGAGTCACCCACGCCGACTCCGACCCCGACGCCGACCCCGACCACGTCTGAAGGAACGGTTTCCCCGCCTGCGGACCCGAGCGCCCCGGCACCGGCTTCGCCGTAGGGACGCACCCGCTCCGTCCGGGGCCCGAGGGTCCCCTCGGGAACTGTCGATCGGGCGTGCGGACGCCGGCGTCGCGGCCGTCTTGGGCGTGGCCGAAATCGAAGCCAACTCCTTTGTGGAATGCGTCAGTTCGGGCGTCGGTTTTTTTGATCGAAACCGTAGTGTGCGTGGCTGACGCCGCCCGGGCTCCACAGGTGCCGCCCTGGTTCGGGGGGCCATTCCACGACAGGAGACCCATGCGTACCGCACTGCTCAAGCACGGGGTGCGAGCGGCGGCCTCAGCCGCGCTCGTCCTCGCCACCTCCCTCGGCGGTCCGGCCGTCGCCAGCACGACGGACCATGACGACGCCCAGGAGCAGGCCGGTCTCGACCGGCGTGCGCCGAGGCCGGTCGACGTGCGGATCACGGCGTCCGGCATCGAGGCGCCCCAGTTCGCGCAGGCCGGCCTGGTGACCTTCCGTGTCAGGACCGACGACCCTAACGGTCACTTCCTCCAGGCCTTCCGGCCGCACGCCGGCGTGACGGTGGACCAGGTGCTGGCCGACCTCGCCAAGGCCGTCAGCCACCAGCCCGTCCCCACCGTCGAGGGCATAGCCGCGGTGCGCGACGAGGCGGAGCTGTTCGGCGGGGCCCAGGTCACCCCATCGGTCTCGGAGACGTTCACCACCCCGATCACCGCGGGTGAGATCGTCCTGCTCGACTTCGGCGCCTTCCTCGCGGACCCGGCGCACCCGATCACCCGCACGCTGCAGCTGCGCGGCTACGGGAGGTCGGGGGACCTGACGGACTTCGCCGACAGCCTGGTGATCGAACGGGACACCCCCGACGGCCCCCGCTTCGACGTCCACGGACTCGACCGGGCCGAGGACAGCATCCTGGTGCACAACTCCTCGAACGAGCTGCACGAGATGGCGGTGCAGCCCGTCGCGCCCGGCACCACGGACGCCCAGATCCAGGCCGTCTTCGACCGCACCGCTTCCGGTCCCCTGCCCTTCACCGGGCGGCCCGTCGGCCTCGGAGTTGTTTCCCCCGGCCGGTCCGCACTGCTGGAGACCCGGAACCTGCCCCCGGGCACGTACGTGCTCCTCTGCTTCGTCCCGGACGACCGGATCGGCCTCCCGCACGCGGTCAAGGGCATGCACAAGGTCGTCGTCTTGACCTGACCGACCTGACCGACCTGACCGACCTGACCGACCTGACCGACCTGACCGACCTGACCGACCTGACGGTCCTGACGGTCCTGACGGTCCTGAGCTGACCGTGCTGACCTGAGGCCACCACGAGCAACGAGGTCACAGCCAGACCGTTGAGCTGTGACCTCGTCGTCACTACGAACGCACGGGCCGTGCCGGGCCGACCCGTACTAGACGACCGGGTCCGCGGGGTGCGGGGCCATCGGCAGCAGCGAGGCCAGCCGTGCCTCGCACAGCTTCACGAGGGCGTCGTACCCCTCCTTGCCCATCAGCTCGGTCAGCTCGGGGCGGTACGACACGTACACGGGCTCGCCGGCGCCGTGGGCGGACGTCGCCGACGTGCACCACCAGTGCAGGTCGTGCCCGCCCGGACCCCAGCCGCGCCGGTCGTACTCGCCGATCGACACCTGGAGTACGCGGGTGTCGTCGGGCCGGTCGATCCACTCGTACGTCCTGCGGATCGGCAACTGCCAGCACACGTCGGGCTTGGTCTCCAGCGGCTCCTGGCCGTTCTTCAGTGCCAGGATGTGCAGGGAGCAGCCGGCGCCGGCCGGGAAGCCGGGCCGGTTCAGGAAGATGCAGGCACCGTCCCAGCGCCGGGTCTGGCGCTCCCCGTCGTCGTCCTTCTGCACCCAGCCCGACTCGGTGCCGACGTCGTGGAACTGCCACAGCTCGGGCGTCAGCCGCGCCACGTTCTCAGCCACCCGCTTCTGGTCGTCCTCGTCCGAGAAGTGCGCGCCGAGGGTGCAGCAGCCGTCATCGGCCCGACCGGCCTGGATGCCCTGGCAGCCGCTGCCGAAGATGCACGTCCAGCGGGAGGTCAGCCAGGTCAGGTCGCAGCGGAAGACCTGCTCGTCATCGGCGGGGTCGGGGAATTCCACCCAGGCCCGCGGGAAGTCGAGACCCTTCTCGTCCTCGTCGCGGGCGACCGAGGTTTTGGCCTTGGCCTTGGCCTTCTTGATGGTCTTGGACTTGTTGGCCTTCTTCGTATTGGGCACATACCCAAGCCTAAGCGCCCCTTACTCCACCCATACTCCAGCGGCACAGTAGCGTTTCCTCGTATGAGACTCGGTGTCCTTGACGTGGGTTCGAACACGATCCATCTGCTGGTGGTGGACGCGCACCCCGGCGCGCGCCCGCAGCCGGCGCACTCGCACAAGGTGGAATTGCGGCTGGCGGAGCTGCTCGATGAGCACGGAGCGGTCACGCCGGAGGGCGTCGAGCGCCTCCTCGCGGTCATCGGCGACGCCGTGCAGGCCGCCGAGGACAAGGGCTGCGAGGACGTCTTGCCCTTCGCGACCAGCGCCGTGCGCGAGGCCACGAACGCGGACGAGGTACTGGCCCGCGTGAAGCTTGAGACCGGCATCGACCTCTCCATCCTCAGTGGCGAGGACGAAGCGCGGCTCACCTTCCTCGCCGCCCGCCGCTGGTTCGGCTGGTCCGCGGGCAAACTGCTGGTCCTCGACATCGGCGGCGGCTCGCTGGAGATCGCGTACGGCATCGACGAGGACCCCGACGCAGCCGTCTCCCTCCCGCTCGGTGCGGGCCGGCTCACCGCGGGCTGGCTCCCCGGCGACCCGCCGGACGCGGGCGACGTCCGGGCCCTGCGCCGCCACGCACGGGCGCAGATCGCCCGCTCGGTCGGTGTGTTCACCCGCTTCGGGGCACCGGACCACGTGGTGGCGACGTCCAAGACCTTCAAGCAGCTGGCGCGCATCGCGGGTGCCGCGCGTTCGGCAGACGGCCTGTACGTACAGCGGGACCTGACCCGCAAGTCCCTGGAGGAATGGGTCCCCCGGCTCGCGGCGATGACGACCGCGCAGCGGTGCGCCCTCCCGGGGGTCTCGGAGGGCCGCGCCACCCAGCTCCTGGCGGGGGCGCTCGTCGCCGAGGGCGCGATGGACCTCTTCGGCGTCGACGCGCTGGAGATCTGCCCGTGGGCCCTGCGTGAGGGCGTCATCCTGAACCGCCTGGACCACTTGCCCTCCCAGGTCCACTTGCCCTCATAGATCTGCCTGGGCTGCTCGGTCCACTTGGCTTTGTTGTCTTGCCGGTCGGGGTGGGGTGGGGGCGGGAGCTCGGTTGGGCGGTATCGGGGTGGGCTTGGGGGTTTCCCGTCAGTCCGATCGTCTGTCCGTGTCGTGCCGGGCCCTCAAGGGCGCTCCCTTCGGTCGCGTCGCTGCGCGATGGCCTGCGGCCACCCTTGACCGCCCGTCCCGCCCCGGAAAGACAGGACTGTCGGGAAGCCCCCAAAAGAACGGTCACCGGGGACCGACCCCTGCCCGGCCCATCAGGGAAGCAGGGCCGGACCTCTGGTCTTCGGGGGCGGGGTGCGGGCCCGTCTGCCCGTCCTCCGAGGCGGGCCGGCGGGCCCGCGCGTCAGATCGCTACGCGCTTCTCTCTGATCAGCGTCCGACGGCGGTCCGGGGCTGGGCATGGGCCGCTCACAGACCAGGAGGCATCGGCTTCGAACCGGCCCGTATCGAACCGGCCCGTATCGAACCGGCCCGTATCGAACCGGCCCGTATCGAACCGGCCCGTATCGAACCGGCCCGTATCGAACCGGCCCGTATCGAAC